>JAKFVZ010000484.1 GCA_021732965.1 Reyranella sp. | reverse complement strand
GAGCCCGCGGCGATAGCCGGCGACGGCGAGGCGCGACGCCGAATAGCTCGTCTGCTCGAAAGTCACATGGCTCGCATCGCTCTGCTCGAATCGTTCGACCGACAGGGCACCGAGCAGGCGCGCAAGAATCACCTCGTTGCGGAACGGTCCTTCATAGACGGCGTCGTAGCGAGGCAGGTCGAAGTTCACCGCCGTCAGTTCGCCAATCACCCACGAGTCGCCGGTATCGGGCGTGGCCAGGCGGAAATTGCGCATGTGAAACCGCGCCACATGGAGCGGATCGCCCCAGCTCAATCCACCGAGCGGCACCCTTCCGCGGACAAGCTCGCCCAGCGGCCAGGCGACGCCGGCGGCCTCCCACTCATCGATCTTCAATTCGCCGTGGGCACCGCCGGAAATACCGCGCAACCTGATGCTGCGATCCAGCAGGCCCACCTTGATCGTCTCCGCCTTCAAGCCCCCCCGTTCGAGGGCCGCCCTCAATCTCGTCGCGGCGAAGCTCTCGGCAAGTGGAAGGGATGCGGCGGCGACCCCGATCAGGACGAGGACGGCACCGATGGCGACGAAGGATTTCCTCACGGTTCGGCGTCCGGCTGGCGGGAGGGCTGAGCCGCATCGAACGCCGGAAGCCGCATGCAGGCTTCGTGGATTCCCTGGATAAGGGGATAGCGCTGCATGTCGACCTTGAAGCGGGCCGCGTTGAAGACCTGCGGCACGAGGCACATGTCCGCCATCGTCGGCTGGTCGCCATGACTGAACGTGCCGGCTCCGCCCTGCTTCAACGTCGCCTCGTAAGCGTCGAAGCCGGTCTCTATCCAGTGGCGTGACCAGGTGAAGGCGCTTTCCTCGGTCTGCTCGAACTTCTGGCGCAGGTAGGCCATCACGCGCAGGTTCTGGATCGGATGGATGTCGGCGCTTACGATCAGCGACAGCGACCGCACCCGCGCGCGACCGACCGGATCCTTCGGCAGCAGTGGCGGCTCGGGATGGGTCTCCTCGAGATACTCCATGATGGCCATCGACTGGGTCAGCACCTGCCCGTCGTCGAGAACCAGTGCCGGCACCAGCTTCTGCGGGTTGATCGCGGCATAATCGGAAGACGATTGCTCGCCCTTGCGCAGATGCCGCGACGCATGCTCGACCGCAATGCCCTTGAGGTTCAGGGCAATGCGGACGCGAAACGCCGCCGAGGACCGAAAATAGCCGATGAGCTTCATGACCGCCTCCGCGGTCACTCTAGCACGGCTCAGGCGGGCGGCGTGTAGCGCACGACCTTCTGGTCGATCGCCCCGAAGATCGACTTGCCGGCCCGATCGAACATCTCGATGCGGATGTGGTCGCCGAAGCTCATGAACGGCGTCACCGGCTTGCCGCCCTCGATCGTCTCGCGCACGCGGCGCTCGGCGATGCAGGAGCAGCCGACGGCCGCATCGCGGTTCGCGACCGTCCCCGAGCCGACGATCGTCCCCGCTTCGAGGTGCCGCGTGCGCGCCGCGTGCGCAATGAGCTGGCCGAAATCGAAGGTCAGGTCGGTGGCCGCGTTGGGATGGCCGAACTCCTTGCCGTTCAGGGTGGAGATCAGCGGCCGGTCGAGCCGGGCCCCGTTCCAGTCGTCGCCCAGCTCGTCCGGCGTAACCGCGACAGGCGCGAAGGCCGTGGCGGGCTTGCCATGGAAGAAGCCGAAGCCCTTGGCGAGTTCGCCTACGATCACGTTGCGCAACGAGATGTCGTTCAGGATCGTCACCAGCTTGATGTGCTTGCGAGCGGCCTCCGGCGAGATGCCCATCGGCACGTCGTCGACCATCACGCCGATCTCGCCCTCGAAATCGATGCCCCAGGCCTCGTCGGCCATCTCGATCTCGTCGTTGGGACCGATGAAGGAATCGGAGCCGCCCTGGTACATCAGCGGATCGGCCCAGAAGGACGGCGGCATCTCGACGCCGCGCGCCTTGCGCACCAGCTCCACGTGCACGACGTAGGCCGAGCCATCGGCCCACTGGTAGGCGCGCGGCAGCGGCGCAGCCAACGCGGCCGTGTCGAGTTCGAACGAGCCGACCGCCTTGTCGTCCTCGAGCTGCTCGGCCAGCGCCCGCAGCTTGGGCGAGTTCGTGGCCCAGTCGTCAAAGGCCTTCTGCAGGGTCGGCGCCACGGTCGTGGCGCGCACGCCACGCGTCAGGTCGCGGTTCACGACGATCAGCGTGCCGTCACGGCCGCCTTCCTTGAGCGATCCAAGTTTCATTGTGCGCTTCCCTACTCCGCTGCCTGCTTCATGTCCGGCGGCCGCCAGGACTTCACGTAACCCTCGAATTCCACACCCGCCGGCATCGCCGCGACATCGATCGCATCGCGCGTGTCGATCATCACCGCGACCTCGTCGGTCTCTGTCTTGCCGCCCTTCGTTGCCGCATTGAAAGCCTTGGGATGCGGGCCATGGGTGAAGCCGGTGGGGTGCACCGTCATCATGCCGGGATGGATGTTGTCGCGGCTGAAGAAGCTACCCTTGTGATAGAAGATCACTTCCTCGAAATCGTCGTTGTTGTGGAAGAACGGCAGGCGCAACGCTTCCGGATCGCTTTCGAGCGGACGCGGTACGAAGGTGCAGACGACGAAGCGGCCGGTGGCCCAGGTCGTATGGGCCGACGGCGGCAGATGGAAGCGATGGCTCATAAGCGGTCGCAGGTCGCGCCAGTTGATGCGCACGACGCTGAGGTCGCCGTGCCAGCCGATTGCATCGAGCGGATTGAACGGGAAGGTCACGGTCGAAAGCGCATTGCGCCGCTTCACCGATACCTTCCAGGTGCGCTCGTCCTGCTGGGCACGGAAGGCGTCGTCGATGCGCGGCGTGTCGAGCATCGCCGGATCGAAGATCGCGTGGCGGCCGACCATGCCCTTCTCCGGCAAGGTGAAATGATCGTTGGTCGCCTCGATCATCAGCGACGTGGTGGGCTTTGCCGGCTCCAGTCTCCACATCGTGCCGCGCGGGATCACGAGATAATCGCCTTCGGCATAGTCGAGATGGCCATAGTCGCAGAACAGCGCACCGTTGCCCTCGTGGATGAAGAGGAGCTGATCGCCGTCGCTGTTGCGCGCAAGTCCGGGCATCGCTTTGTCCAGACGCCAGTAGCGCATCTGCAGGTGACTGTTGCTCATGACCAGTTCGGCGTCCCAGGGATTGGCGTGCGCCGTCGCCAGCTTGTTGAGGTCCAGGGCTCGCGGACGGATGGGGCCGTCGAATTCGACCCAGTCGGTCGGCTTGTGCCTGTGATGGAACTGGGCGGAAGGCCCAAAAAAGCCTTCCTTGCTGATCTCGCGCTCGTAAGTGCCCTCCGGCAGCCGCACATGCGCCTGGCGCGAGGCCGTGCCCTCGACCTGGCGCAGCGGAATCCAGTTCTTGGCCATGGTTCCCTCCCTCTCCTGTTTCCTCCCCATTCAAATGGGGAGGTGTCGGCGTCCTACGCCGACGGAGGGGTCATGGGCGCCGGGATTGGCGCTCATGACCCCTCCGCCCCGCCAAGAGCGGGGCACCTCCCCTGATGACAGGGGAGGGAAATGATTATGCCTTCAACACGCCGCGGCGGATCTGGTCGAGTTCGATCGATTCGAACAACGCGCGGAAATTTCCCTCGCCGAAGCCCTCGTTGCCGCGGCGCTGGATGATCTCGAAGAAGATCGGACCGATCACGGTCTGGGTGAATATCTGCAGCAGCAGCCCACCGCCCTGGGTCGGGGCGCCGTCGATCAGGATGCGGTCGGCAGCCATCCGCTGGAGGTCTTCGCCATGGCCCGGCAGCCTTGCATCGACCTGCTCATAGTAGGTGTCGGGCACATCCTGGAACGGCACGCCCTTGGTCTTCAGCGTTTCGACCGTCTCGTAGATATCGCCGGTGCCCAGCGCGATGTGCTGGATGCCCTCGCCGTGATAGGCGGAGAGATATTCCTGGATCTGCGACTTGTCGTCGGAGCTCTCGTTGATCGGGATGCGGATCTTGCCGCAGGGGCTGGTCATCGCCTTGGACTTGAGGCCGGTGAGCTTGCCCTCGATGTCGAAGTAGCGGATCTCGCGGAAATTGAAGAGCCGCTCGTAGAAATCGGCCCACTCGGCCATGCGGCCGCGATGCACGTTGTGCGTCAGGTGGTCGATATAGGTCAGTCCCACGCCCTTGGGGTTTCGCTCTACGCCGGGCAGCCAGTCGAAGTCGACATCGTAGATCGAGCCGCGCTCGCCGTATCGGTCCACCAGATAGAGCAGCGAATCGCCGATGCCCTTGATTGCCGGGATGTTGAGTTCCATCGGCCCGACCTTGCCTTCGACCCCCCAGGCGCCGAGCGACAGCGCGCGCTTGTAGGCGGCACCGGCGTTCTTCACGCGCAGCGCGATGGCGCAGACACTGGGTCCGTGCACGCGCGCGAAGCCCTGCGCGAAGCTCTCCTTCTCGGCGTTGACGATGAAGTTCACGTCGCCCTGGCGGTAGAGCGAGACATCCTTGGAGCGATGCTTCGCCACCCGCGTGAAGCCCATGCTCTCGAACAGGGCCCCCAGCGCCGCGGGATCGGGAGCGGTGTACTCGACGAACTCGAACCCGTCGGTGCCCATCGGGTTGATGTCGTCGATCTCCACAACGTTGCGGTCGGTGACGCTCGCCATGTTTGACCTCCCGGCTGAATTAGTTTCAAATGTAACTATTATGCCAACCGAAGCGCAAGCCCTCGAACTGGAGAAATTCCTCCCGTACCGGCTGTCCGTCCTCGCCCAGCTTGTCAGCGAATCGCTGCACGACCTTTACGCCGGCCCCTTCGAGTTGAGCGTCACACAGTGGCGTGTGATGGCGGCGCTGGGACGCTTCGCGCCCCTCACCGCCTCCGATGTGGGCCAGCGCATTGTCATGGACAAGGTGGCCGTCAGCCGGGCGGTCGCCAGCCTGATGAAGCGCGGCCTGGTCGAGCGCGCCACGGATCTGGACGATCGTCGCCGGGCCTCGCTGCGCCTGACTGAAAAAGGCCGCACGGTTCATGCGCAGATCGTCCCGCTGGCCCTGAAATACGAGGCCGACCTCTACCAGGCCCTGTCTGCGGAAGAGCGTCGGGCCCTCAACAGCTTGTATGACAGGCTGTTCGCCCACGCCAAACTGTTGAGAAGCGGCCCCTGAGCCTGCCTTGTCGGCCCGACGCCCCATGCTATAACGCCCGCCTCTGGTGAATCTGGGAGGCAGGATTGGCCGCAAAGGCCGCCCGGCGCCCATCGGCCGCCAAGCCGGTGCTGGTGCTCAACGGGCCAAACCTCAACATGCTGGGCAAGCGTCAGCCCGAGATCTACGGCCGCGAAAGCCTGGCGGACGTCGAGTCGCTGTGCCGCGCCGAAGCCAAGCGCCTCGGGCTCGCGGTGGAGTTCACCCAGAGCAATCACGAAGGCGTACTGGTCGACCGCATCCAGGCGGCGCGCGAGGCCAATTCCGGCATCGTCATAAATGCCGGCGCCTACACCCATACGTCGGTGGCCCTGCTCGACGCGCTGAACGCGGCCGAGCTGCCGGCCATCGAGGTCCACCTTTCCAACATCTACAAGCGTGAG
>JAKFVZ010000143.1 GCA_021732965.1 Reyranella sp. | reverse complement strand
CGAATGCTTGTTGGAGCCGTGCATGCGATAGGCGTAGAGCGCGTCGTGGATGGCGACCGATCCCGTGAGCAGGCCGGCGAAGGTCGACAGATAGTAGTCGAGATAGAGCTTCAGGTCGCTGTCGGGCACGACCAGCACGAGGTCCACGAAACTGCGCCGGAACATCATGCTGGCCATGCTGTTCGTGGCGCTGAGCGACGTCCATTGCGGATGGAACGTCACCCGTCCGTTGGTCGGGAAAGTGAAATCGCCGGTCGCCGGATCGATGCGCGGCACGACATTGGAGTCGAAGGTCTTGCTGGACGCCTCGCCCTTGTCGAACCACCAGGCGGTGCCGGCCAGGAGGCGATCGTCGGCGTCGATGATGTGCGAATCGCAATAGGTCAGCGACACGGGAAACGCGGCGTTCATGTGCACGCACAGATGCCGCTCGATAAAATTCTCGTACCACTTGTCGTCGGAATCGAGGAAGCCGACGAACGGCGTATCCAGTTCCGCGAGGCCGCGCTTGATGGCGCCGGTCTGCCCCACATTGGCGTCGAGGCGGATGTAGTCGAACCTGGAATCGTTCAGGCGCGACAGGCAGCTGCGGATTTCCTCGTCCGATCCGTCGGTCGAGGCATCGTCAATCACGATCGTGCGCAGGTCGCGGCAGGACTGGCGTGCGACCGATTCGATCGCCCGTCCCACGAAGGCGCCGTTGTTGTAATTGGCAATCACCACTCCGACCGGAGGCGTTGAAGGCATACTGACTGATCCGTGTGACTTGATTGAACTCTGGGCGGGGCGGTCGCACCGATCCTGCGGCGGCAGATTGAAGATGGGCGACGATGGCGGCCACTGCAACCTTGAGCGGTCGCCTAGGTTTGGCCTGCCATTGCCCATCCGTAAAGACCCTGATTCGCAGTCAAAAGCGGTTTTTTGCAGTCGAAAGGGAGAGACAGCCGCAGTTTGTCGATGGTAGTGGGTCTGGTCGGCTCGCCGTCCGGGGACGGCCGGGCTGCCGACAAAGGATCAGACGAGAATGGCGCAGGCCCCATCTCCTGCCGGATCGCCACGCACCGAGCTGGCGGAAACCCTAAAGTCGTGCCGCTCCTCCTATCTGGGCGTCGCGGTTTTTACAGCCGTCCTGAACGTCCTGTATCTCACTGGCTCCTTCTTCATGCTGCAGGTCTACGACCGGGTGCTGCCGAGCCGCAGCGTGCCGACCCTGGTCGCACTGTGCGTGCTGGCACTCGGCCTCTACGGTTTTCAGGCCGTGCTGGACATCGTTCGCAACCGGGTCCTCATCCGGATCGCCGGCGGGTTCAGCGAGGCGCTGGACCGCCGCATCTACCATCTGCTGGTCAAGCTGCCGCTGCGGGCGCCGCAGATGAGCGGCTTCGAGCCGGTCCGCGATCTCGACGCGATCAGGACATTCATGTCCGGCGGCGGGCCACCGGCCCTGTTCGACCTGCCCTGGATGCCGCTCTATCTCGGCATTTGCTACCTGTTCCATCCGCTGATCGGCCTGACGGCGACGGTCGGAGCCCTGATCCTGGTCGTCATCACCTTCCTGACCGAGGTCAAGGTTCGCCAGCCGTCGATCGAGGTCTCGTCGCTCTCCAGCAAGCGGAACGGCCTCGCCGAAGCCAGCCGGCGCAATTCAGAGGTACTGCATGCCATGGGCATGGTCGGCCGGTTCGCCCATCAATGGGCGGATTACGGCCGGCGCTACGTGAGTGCCCACCAGCGGGCCGGCGACATCACCGGCGGCATGGGCAGTTTTTCCCGGGCGCTCCGCATGGCGCTGCAGTCGGCGGTGCTGGCGGTCGGCGCCTACCTGGTGATCAAGGGGCAGGCGACGGCGGGCATCATCATCGCCGGCTCCATCCTGTCGGCCCGTGCCCTCGCGCCCGTGGAGCAGGTGATCGCCCAGTGGCGCGTATTCGTCGCGGCCCGCCAGAGCTGGCACCGGCTGAACAACCTGCTGGCCCGCATTCCGGACGATCGCGAGGTCATGGCGCTGCCCAAGCCCAAGGCCACCCTGACCGTCGAGGCGGTCAGCGTGGCGCCCCCGGGCGTCAATACGCTGGTGGCGCGCGATATTGCATTCTCCCTGAAGGCGGGACAGGGCCTGGGCATCATCGGCCCCAGCGCCTCGGGCAAGTCCTCGCTCGCCCGCACCCTGGTCGGCGTCTGGCGGCCGGTCGCGGGCAAGGTCCGGATCGACGGCGCGACGCTCGACCAGTGGTCGTCCGAGGCCCTCGGCGAGCATATCGGCTACCTGCCACAGGACATGGAGCTGTTCGCCGGCACGGTCGCCCAGAACATCGCCCGCCTCGAGCCGGAACCCGACGCCAAGAAGGTGATCGCGGCGGCCCAGGCGGCCGGCGTGCACGAGATGATCCTTGGCCTGCCCAACGGCTACGAAACCGAGATGGGCGAGAGCGGCACCGCCCTCTCGACCGGGCAGCGCCAGCGCGTCGGACTGGCGCGCGCACTCTACGGAGAACCGTTCCTCGTGGTGCTCGACGAGCCCAATTCCAGCCTCGACCATGACGGCGAGGAGGCCCTGACCAAGGCGATCATGTCGGTGCGGGCGCGAGGCGGCATCGCCATCGTGATCGCCCATCGTCCCAGCGCGCTCGCCGCCGTCGACCAGCTTCTGGTCATGCGGGCGGGCCGGCAGCAGGCCTTCGGACCCAAGGACGCCGTGCTGCGCGAGACACTGAAGGCTGCCGGTCCTCAGCCCGGCTCGCCGCCGGGCGCTCCGGGCGCCCCGGGCGGAGCGGCACCGCCGACGCCACTGCGGGCCACGCTGGGTCCGGTGGCGCCCATCGTGCGCGCCAGGGAGCCGTCATGAAGCCCGCCGTCTCCATCCCGGCGTTGACGCGCCGCCCTCTCGTAATCGGCATCGCCGCCTGTTGCATCCTCGTCTTCGGGGTCGGGGGATGGGCCGCCACGACCCAACTGTCCGGCGCGGTGATCGCGCCCGGCAAGCTCGTCGTTGACACCAATGTGAAGAAGATCCAGCACCCGACCGGCGGCGTCGTCGGCGAGCTGCTCGTCAAGGAAGGCGACCGGGTGAAGCAGGGCGACGTGGTCGTCCGGCTCGACGGCACCCAGGCCAAGGCCAATCTCGGCATCGTCACCAAGGCGCTCGAGGAGATGGCGGCCCGCCAGGCACGCTTCGAGGCGGAGCGCGACAACGACAATTCGGTCGAGTTTCCGCCCGAGCTGACCTCACGCGCGAAAGATCCCGAAGTCGCGCGCCTGATGAGCGGCGAGCAGAAACTGTTCGAGATGCGCCGCACCGCACGCAACGGCCAGAAGGCCCAGCTGCGCGAGCAGATCCAGCAGCTCAACCTGCAGATCGAAGGTATCCAGGCGCAGGAAGCCGCCAAGGGCAAGGAACTGAAGCTGCTCGCGCAGGAACTGGAGGGCGTGCGAACGCTCTGGAAGCAGAACCTCGTGCCGATCAGCCGCGTTACCACGCTCGAACGCGATTCGGCGAGGATGGACGGCGAGCGCTCGGCGCTCGTCGCGTCGCTGGCGCAGAATCGCGGCCGCATCGCCGAGCTGGAACTGAAGATCCACCAGATCGACCAGGATCTCAGCACCGAGGTCGGCAAGGAGCTGGCCGAGATCCGGGCCAAGAGGTCCGAGATGACCGAGCGCCGCATATCGGCCGACGATCAGCTCAAGCGCATCGATCTCGTGGCGCCGCAAGCCGGCAGGGTGTTCCAGCGCAACGTCCACACGGTCGGCGGCGTCGTCCAGGCCGGCGAACCGCTCATGTTGATCGTGCCCGATTCCGATTCGCTGATTGTCGACGCCAAGGTGCCGCCGCAGGACATCGACCAGATTCACATCGGCCAGCATGCAGTCCTGCGCTTCGCGGCCTTCAACCAGCGCACGACACCGGAAGTCGACGGCGAGGTCATCCATATCGGCGCCGACGTCACGCAGGAGGACAAGGCGACCGAGCCTTACTACTCGGTGCGCATCCGCGTCGCCGAAAGCGGGATGGCCAGCCTGCAGGGCCTGCAGCTCCTGGCCGGCATGCCGGTCGAAGCCTTCATCCAGACCACGCCGCGCACCGTGGCCTCGTTCCTGGTAAAGCCGCTCACCGACCAGCTCGCCCGCGCCTTCCGCGGGCGTTAAGTTCCTGTCGTCCTGAGCGCAGCGAAGGACCTCACCGAGTGACCAAACTACTTCTTGGCGGACGCGAGATCCTTCGCTTCGCTCAGGATGACATTGTGTCCTGAAGCACCATGTCGGCCGCCTTCTCGCCGATCATGATCGAGGGCGCGTTGGTGTTGCCGGAGGTGAGCGTCGGCATGATCGAGGCGTCGGCGATGCGCAGGCCCTCGATGCCGTGCACGCGCAGCCTTGCATCGACCACCGCCATCGCATCGGAGCCCATCTTGCAGGTGCCGACGGGGTGATAGGTCGTCTCGGCGGCCTTCCGCACCCAGTCGAGGATCTCGTCGTCGCTGTTGCCGCCGGGGCCGGGCGCGATCTCCGCGACCTGCAGCGGCGCCATTGCGGGCGCCGTCATGATGGCTCGGGCGATGCGCACCGCGCGCACCGTGAGTTCGCCGTCGACTGGCGCGGACAGGAAGTTGAAGCGGATCTCGGGCGCCTGGCGCGCATCGGCGGAGACGATGTGGATATGGCCCTTGCTCTCCGGCCGCATCGGATGGGCGTAGCAGGAGACGCCGGACTGGCGCGCGATGCGCGGCCCGCGCGGGCCCGCTTCGGTGAACATCGGCACCCAGCCCAGCAGCAGGTCGGGCGCGGCGAGACCCTCGCGCGAGCGCACGAAGGCGCGCAGCGGGGCGCCGACCATCGAGAGAAGACTGTCCTGCCTGAACGCCCAGCGCAGCGCCTGATTGACGAGGCCGAGGCCACGGCCGCGATCGTTGAAGGTCACGCCTTTCTTGCCGATGGTCCATCGCGTGCGCGGCGCATAGTGGTCGCGCAGGTTCTCGCCGACGCCGGGCAGCGCGTGACGAACCTCGAGCCCGAGCGCGCGCAGCCGGTCCGGCTGGCCGATGCCCGACAGTTCGAGGAGCTGCGGCGAGTTGATCGATCCGCTGCTCACGACAACCTCGCGGGCCGCCCGGGCCTCGTGCGAGGCCTCGCCGATCCGGTAACGGACACCGGTGCAATGCTTGCCGTCGAGCATCAGAGATGAGGCGAGCGCGCCGGTCACGATGTGGAGATTGGGACGCTTGCGGGCGGGATCGAGGTAGCAGCGCGCCGTGCTCATGCGCCAGCCCGAGGCGATGGTCGCCTGGCTCATGGCGATGCCGTCCTGCTTCGCGCCGTTGTAGTCGGGATTGTGCGCGATGCCGACTTCGCCGGCCGCCTTGATCACCGTCGCATAGAGCGGATTGAGCGGCGGGGGATTGGTGACACGCAGCGGCCCGCCCCGGCCGCGAAAGCGCTCGTAGCCTTCCCCGTAGCTTTCCATGCGCTTGAAGAAGGGCAGCACGTCCTCGTAGGCCCAGCCCTGGTTGCCCATCTGCGCCCAGGTGTCGAAGTCCTGCGCCTGGCCGCGCACGAAAGCGAGACCGTTGATGGCGCTGGAGCC
>JAKFVZ010000595.1 GCA_021732965.1 Reyranella sp. | reverse complement strand
GTCGTGGGCTCCTCCGCCACTTCAGACCGCCGTCCAGCCGCCGTCGACCACCAGTTCGGCGCCGGTGACGTAGGAGGATTCGTCGGACGCCAGGAACAGGATGGCGTTGGCCACCTCGTCGACCTCGCCGGCGCGGCCGAGCGGCACGCCTTTCAGTGTCTTGGCGCGCTGCACCGGATCGGCGGTGCGGCCGGAAGTGCGCATCGGCGGCATCAGGCCGGGATGCACCGAGTTTACCCGGATACCGTCCTTTCCGTGCTGCGCCGCCGCCGCCTTGGTGATCAGCCGCACGGCGCCCTTCGATGCGTTGTAGCCGACATGGATGTAGGCCTGCCCCACGATGCCCGAGATCGAGGAGAGATTGACGACCGATCCCGGCCCGCCGGTCTTGCGGATGGCGGCGATGCCGTACTTCATGCCGAGGAAGACGCCGGTCGAGTTGATGTCCATCAGCTTGTGCCACAGCGCCGTGTCGTAGAGATCCTCGGCGGCCGAGCCCGAGATGCCGGCATTGTTCACCAGCACGTTGAGGCCACCGTGGGCGGCCACCGTCTTGTCGACCGCTTCCTGCCACTGGGCTTCGCTCGTGACGTCAAGATGCACGTAGCTTGCGGTGCCGCCGGCCTTCCTGATCTCTGCGACGACCGCCTCGCCGTCCGTGTCGAGCACGTCGGCCACGACCACTGCCCTGGCACCCTCGCGGGCAAAAAGACGCGCGGTAGCTGCACCCATCCCGCTCGCGGCGCCGGTAACCAGCGCAACCTTGTCCTTCATTCTCATGGCTGTTTCCTCAGGCGAGCTTGAGGCCGATGATGCCCGCCACGATCAGGCCGATCGAGACGATGCGGAGGGTCGAGGCGGTGTCGCCGAAGGCCAGGATGCCAACGGTGAAGGCACCCACGGCGCCGATACCCGTCCAGATGGCATAGGCGGTGCCCATCGGGATGGTGCGTTGTGCCCACATAAGCAGCGCCCCGCTCACCACGATGGCAACGAGGGCGAGAAGCAACCATCCCGGTCTGGCGCCCTGGTCGGTCCAGCCGAGTTTCAGCCCAACGGGCCAGCCGATTTCGCAGAGTCCCGCCAGAAAAAGAGCTATCCAAGCCATTGAGTGTCTCCCCCCGCAGCAAGCGCTGTCATTGACGGCAACGTTACAGCCTGTAACGATCAAGGATTGCACGCATCTTGCAGCATAGCGAGGGCGGCATCGGGAAGGTCATCGATCTTGGGAGTTTCGAAATGAACGAACGTGACATTCGTGGCCTCGTCGGAAAAGTGAAGGCCGGCAAGCTTTCGCGACGTGGTTTCGTGCAGGCGATGATGGCGGTGGGCATCGGAGCGCCGGTCGCCGGCCAGATCCTCGTTTCCTCGGGCGTGGCGATGGCGCAGCCGGCCTCGACCTACAAGCCGACCAAGCGCGGGGGCGGCGGCCCGCTCAAACTGCTGTGGTGGCAGGGTCCGACCCTGCTGAACCCGCATTTCGCGGTCGGCACCAAGGACCAGGACGGTTCGCGCCTGTTCTACGAGCCGTTGGCCGCATGGGATCCGGACGGCAACCTCAAGGCCAAGCTGGCCGCCGAGATTCCGACCAAGGAAAACGGTGGTCTTGCCGCCGACGGCATGTCGGTGACCTGGAAGCTGAAGCAGGGCGTGACCTGGCACGATGGAAAGCCGTTCACGGCCGACGACGTCGTGTTCAACTGGGAATATGCCAAGGACCCGGCGACGGCGGCCTACACGATCGCCTCCTATCAGGACGTGACGGTCACGAAGGTCGATCAGTACACCGTCAAGGTGGCGTTCAAGAAGGCGACGCCGTTCTGGGCCGATGCCTTCGTCGGCACGCGCGGCATGCTGATTCCGAAGCACCTGTTCGCCGACTTCATCGGCGCCAAGTCGCGCGACGCACCCACCAACCTGAAGCCGGTCGGCACCGGCCCCTACATGTTCAAGGACTTCAAGCCGGGTGACCTGGTGACGGGTGTCGCGAACCCGAACTACCACCAGGCCAACAAGCCGTACTTCGACTCGGTCGAGATGAAGGGCGGCGGCGATGCCGTCTCGGCGGCGCGCGCGGTGCTGCAGACCGGCGAGTTCGACTTCGCCTGGAACCTGCAGGTCGAGGACGAAATCCTCTCCCGCCTCGAGAAGGGCGGCAAGGGCAGCGTCTCGGTCACGCCGGGCGGCAACATCGAATTCCTGCTCATGAACACGACCGACCCGTGGACGGAAGTCGACGGCGAGCGGTCGAGCCTGAAGACCAAGCACCCGACGCTCAGCGATCCGGAAGTGCGAAAGGCACTGGCGCTGCTGGTCGACAACAAGTCGATCCAGGACCACATCTACGGCCGCACCGGTCCGGCGACGCGCAACTTCCTGTATGGTCCGTCGCGCTTCGATTCCAAGAACAACCCGATCGAGTTCAACGTCGACAAGGCCAACGACATCCTCGAGAAGGCCGGCTGGAAGAAGGGCGCCGACGGCATTCGCGCCAAGGACGGCAAGAAGCTGAAGTTCGTCTACCAGACCTCGATCAACCAGCCGCGCCAGAAGACGCAGGCCATCATCAAGCAGGCGGCCCAGAAGGCAGGCATCGACATCGAGCTGAAGTCGGTGACGGCGTCGGTGTTCTTCTCGTCGGACGTCGCCAATCCGGACACGTACACGAAGTTCTACACCGACCTCGAGATGTACACGACGACCATGGGCCAGCCCGATCCGGGCACGCACATGCTGCAGTTCGTCTCGACCGAAGCCGCGACCAAGGCCAACAAGTGGCAGGGCCGCAACATCACCCGCTGGCAGAGCCCCGAGGCCGACAAGCTCTACCGCGAAACCGAGGCGGAGCTCGATCCCGTCAAGCGCGCCGCCTCGTTCATCAAGTTGAACGACCTTGCCATCCAGAACCAGATCGTGATGGGCATCGTGCAGCGACCGACTGTGTCGGCGCGGACCGCGAAGCTCAACTGCAACATCAGCGGCTGGGACAACAACACCTCCGACCTCAGCGACTGGTTCAAGGACGCGTAAGTCCGCAACGCCCTCCCTGCATGAGCAGGGAGGGCTTTCTTTTTTGCAGGTCCATCGCGTGAGCAGGCAGTACGTAATCCGGAAGCTCCTGATCATGATCCCGAGTCTGCTCGGGATCAGCATCGTGCTCTTCGCCCTCCTGGCCATGGCGCCGGGAGATCCCTTCGACGAATTGGCGACAAACCCGGCGGTTCCGCCCGAGGTGCGCGCCGCATTGCGCGCCAAGTTCGGTCTCGATGACCCGATCTGGATGCGTTACTGGCACTGGCTGTTCGCCCTCATGCAGGGCGACTGGGGCTTCTCCTTCGTCAGCCGCATGGACGTGAGCACGCTGATCATGCAGCGCCTGCCCGTGACGCTGGTCGTCATCGGCGCCTCGCAGATCCTGGCCATCGTGATCGCCATTCCGGTCGGCGTGCTGGCGGCGACGCGGCCCTATTCGCTGTTCGACCAGATCGCCAACACCTTCGCCTTCATCGGCTTCTCCCTGCCGACCTTCTTCACCGGCCTGGTGCTGATCCTGGTCTTCTCGATCCAGCTCGACTGGCTGCCCTTCGTCTACCGCGCCGACATCACGGCGACCGGCTGGGCGTTCTACTGGGAGCATATCAAGCAGTCGATCATGCCGGTGACGGTGCTCGGCCTGTTCCAGGGCGCGGCGCTGGTGCGCTTCGTGCGCTCCTCGGTGCTCGACGTCATCCGCCTCGACTACGTCACCACGGCGCGGTCGAAGGGCATCGGCGAACGCAAGGTCATCACCCGGCACGTCGTGCGCACGGCCCTGATCCCCGTGGTTACGCTCGTCGCCCTGCAGATGCCCATCGTCTTCAGCGGCGCCATCGTCACCGAGCAGATCTTCCGCGTGCCCGGCATCGGCTCGCTGCTGATCACCTCGATGCTTTCCAACGACACGCCCGTCGTCATGGGCGTCACCTTCGTCTCGGCCTGCCTGGTCGTCGTCTTCAACCTCATCGCAGATATCCTTTATGGCTGGCTCGACCCCCGCATCGCTTTCCGCTAGCGCTTCCGCCGGGAACCCGGCCGCGCGCAAGGCGCAGGGATTCTCGCCCTGGCAGGAGGCCTGGCGCCGCTTCAGGCGGCACAGGATGGCGCTGTTCTCGGCTTTCGCCCTGGGCCTGATCCTGTTCGGCGTCCTGGCCGGGCCGCTCATCTGGCGGGTGCCCATCAACGAGATCGACTTCGCCGCCAAGCTGCAGGGGCCGTCCTGGGCCCATCCGCTCGGCACCGACGATCTGGGCCAGGACCTGCTGTCACGGCTGATCTACGGCGGCCGCATCTCGATCGCGGTCGGTTTCGCGGCGATGGTCGTCGCCATCTTCTTCGGCGTGCTGGTCGGCGCCGTCGCCGGCATGTCGAGCGGACGGGTCGACGCGGCGCTGATGTGGGTCACCGACCTCTTCCTGTCGCTGCCGCAGCTGCCGCTGCTCCTGCTGGTCATCTACCTGTTCCGCGAGCCGGTGAAGGGCGTGCTGGGTGTCGAGGGCGGCGCCTTCGTGCTGATCGTCGCGGTCATCGGCGGCACGCGCTGGATGTCCGCCGCGCGCCTGGTGCGGGCGCAGTTCCTCTCCCTGCGCGAAAAGGAGTTCGTCGAGGCGGCCCGCGCGCTGGGGGCCTCGCGTATCCGCCAGGTGACCCAGCACATCCTGCCCAACGCTCTGGGCCCGGTGATCGTGGTCGCGACCATCGACGTCGCCGCGGCCATCATCGCGGAGTCGACGCTGTCGTTCCTCGGCCTCGGCTTCCCGTCGGACGTGCCGACCTGGGGCAGCGTGCTGCGCGACGCCAAGGATTATCTCGACATCGCCCCGCACTGGGCGCTGTTCCCCGGCTCGCTGATCTTCATCACGGTGCTGGCGATCAACTTCATCGGCGACGGACTGCGCGACGCGCTCGATCCGCGGCGCGTTCTCTAGGACTGGTGTAGCGTGACCGAACCCCTGCTGGACATTCGCGGTCTCAAGACCTGGTTCAAGACCGACGACGGCATGGTGCGCGCCGTCGACGGGGTCGATCTCCATATCGATCGCGGCGAGACGCTGGGCGTCGTGGGCGAATCGGGCTGCGGCAAGACCGTCACCGCCCGCTCGGTGCTGAAGCTGATCGACATGCCGCCCGGCCGCTTCGAGGACGGGCAGATCCTGTGGCAGGGCAGGGACCTGATCCCGCTTTCCATGGACGAGATGGACAAGATCAGGGCGCGCGAGATCGCCATCATCTTCCAGGAGCCGATGACCTCGCTCAATCCGGTCTACACGGTGGGCGACCAGATCGCCGAAGTGATCGCGCTGCACCAGAAGCTGTCGCGCAAGCAGGCGATCGCCGGTGCCGCCGAGATGCTGCGGCTGGTCGACATTACCAATACGCAGCGTCGCGTGCACGACTATCCGCACCAGTTCTCCGGCGGCATGCGCCAGAGGGTGATGATCGCCATGGCGCTGTCCTGCCAGCCCAAGCTGCTGATCGCCGACGAGACGACCACCGCCCTCGACGTCACCATCCAGGCGCAGATCCTGGAGCTGATGCAGGAGATGAAGGAACGGTTCGGCATGGCGAT
>JAKFVZ010000380.1 GCA_021732965.1 Reyranella sp. | reverse complement strand
CAACTCATCGGGGACAGGGATCACGGCGGCCTGGTGGATGCCGGGGTGGCGTTCGAGCATCTTCTCGACCTCGACCGAATAGATGTTCTCGCCGCCACACACGAACATGTCGTCGACCCTGCCGACGAAATAGAAGAAGCCGTTCTCGTCGCGTCGGAAGACGTCGCTGGTGCGATAGTAGCCGTCCGGCGTCATCACCTCGGCCGTCTTCGCCGGCAGCTTGTGATAGTGCGTCATCAACGCGCCGCACTTCATTTCGAGCGCGCCTTCGTCCTGCACTTCCCTGCCGTCGCGCACGAGGCGGAGTTGGACCTCGGGATGGGGGTAGCCGGTCGAGAGTTCCGGCTGCTTCAGGCCCTGCGGGTGCGGGCCGAACACGACGGGGCCGGCCTCGGTCGTGCCATAGCCGTTGCTGATGATCGCTTTCGGGAATACCTGCCGCACCTGGTCGATCAGCGACTGTGTGATCGGCGCGGAGCCCATGCGCACCGCTTCGACGGCGGAGAGATCGTTCTGCTGCAGCAGCTCGCCCTCGCGCAGCATCATCGCGATCATGGTGGGGACCGAAGTGAGGAACGCCACGCGATGCTTCGCGGCGGCTTCGACGTAGCCGCGTGTCGTGAACTGCGGCAGCAGCACCACGGTGTCGCCCTGCGAGAAGGTGGTCTGGCACATGGCCAGCCCGTTCATGTGATAGAGCGGCGCGGCCACGATGGCGCGCTGGCCGAGGGGCCCCGGCCGGCGCACGCGCTGGCTGATCGCCCAGAGGTGCGAGTAGTGCGACAGCACCACGCCCTTGGGTCGGCCCGTCGAGCCCGACGTGTAGAGGAACATCGCCGGCTCCTCGGGCTTCATCGGAAGCGGCGTGAACGGGCCTTCGTCGAGCAGGCTCTCGAAGTCCTTGTCGAAGGAGATCTTGGGCACGGTATCCGGCGCCAGCGGCAGCCGCGCATCGTCGCCGATCACCAGTTTGGCGTCGCTGTCGCCCACGATGTAGGCGACCGTCTCGGCCGGCAGCTTGTAGTTCACCGGCACCGACACGAGCCCGGCCTGCATGGTGCCGAGGAAGGTGAGCAGGAATTCGGCGCGGTTGGCCGACAGGATCGCGACCCGGTCGCCGCGCTGCAGGCCGCGCTTCAGCAGCCCGCGCGCCACCGCGCCGCTCAGGCGGATGATGTCGGCGTAGGTATAGCTGCGCTCCGCGCCGTTGCCGCCGGCATCGATCAGCGCCAGGCTGTTCGCCGGAACGTCGCGCGAGATCGCATCGCCCTGGTTGTCGTACTTGATGGTCACCATGAGGAAAGTCCCGCGAGTGCCTGGTCGGTGAGCTTCAGCCCGTAGTCGAGCGTGTCCTTGCGCCACTGCCCGTCGAAGGGACAGAAGGCGTCCATCATGTCGGCCTGCAGCGTGGCGAGAACGTCGGGATCCAGGCCGTGATGGTGGCGGCGCAGCCACTGGTCGAGGCGCAGCACGCGGCGCATGTTGACGCCGCGCGTGCCGAACTCGATCACCGCGCCGCACATGTCGCGATTGCCGAGGAAGCGCTGCACGCCCTGGAAGACGAGGCCAGTATAGTTCGGGCGCGCCATGCCGTGCGGTCGCACGCCGTCGACATTGTCCTTGCCCCACCAGTCGCAGGCGCGCGCGAAGAGCGGCCCGGCCGGGTCGTTGAAGCAGAGGAAGAACGGCTTGCCGTAGTCGCCGATGCCGGTGTGCCAGTCGATGAAGGCCACGCGCTCGGCGCCGGCCAGCGTTTCCTGGACGATGGTCTCCAGCGTCCGGTTGGACCATTCACGGTCCTTGCCGCCGAACATCAGCCCGTCCTGGTGCGCGTACTGGCCGCGCGCCAGGGTGTCGAACAGTACGTCGCGGCCCTTGCTCTCGGCGAACTGGTCGAGCACGCCCGCAACGCGATCGTTCTCCGCGTCCGTCCATTCGCGGATCAGCAGGTCGGCGTGCAGCGTCTCGTAGTGCGGATTGGCGGGCACGGGGCCGGCTTCGCGGTCGATGAAGTTGCGGTTGAGATCGACGTTGTTCTCGGTGGTGCGCGTGAAGTGCGCGAAGCCGTAGGGATTGAGGCCGTGCACCAGCACCACGCCGACATCGGCCGGCAGGCGCGCGGCGCCGCCCGACTTCAGCCAGCCGATCTGCACGGCGGACCCGGAGAACCCTTCCTGACCGTGCGTGCCGCTCACGAACAGCGCCTGCCGGGGCGCCTTGCGGTCGCCGAAGCAGGCCACGTCGATCGCCAGCGGACCACCGTCCGGCGCTTTCTTCGCGGGATGCAGGAAGGAACGCACGTCGCCCTGCGCCGCCGTCGCAGCCTTGTGAAATTTCGCGCGCGCGTTGGCATAGCTCGCCGCGAAGCAGTCGTAATATTCCATCGAATCCCTTCTCGGCCGCTCCCCAGCAGCCCTGACGTCGTTCTTCAGTCTATTCGATGAACTCCAACACTGCGTTCAACGCTTCCCTGGCGGGCACGACCACGCGACCCGCACTCTCGGTTACGCCGCCGATCCCGCCAGCTTGCAAGGCACGTGCCGCCTTTGCGGCAGACAGCGTGCGGAAGGTGAGGCCCGCCATATAGGCCTTGCGGCCCTCGGGATCGGGCGCGGCGTCGCCCAACTGCGCCTTGAGCTCGGCCTCGGTCACGATGTCGACCCTCGAATTGCCGACCACGACCGACTTGCCGCCCTTGATATCGCGCACCGATTCCGCGCCGAACATGTCGGCATAGAGCTTGGCGGCCGCCGCGGGATCCGGCTCGACGATCAGGAAGCGCGCGATGGCGACCGTGCCGTTGGCGTGATGCCGCCACTCGTCGCGCCACACCACGTCGCGCGTGAAGTGATGACAGTAGTAGACCCGCCCGTACGGCACGACGCCGGCCTTCATGCGGACGGTGCGGAAGCGCGCGTCGCGCATCTCGTCGCCGACCTTCACGGGGCGCGTGAACTCGACCGGTGCCTCGACCGGAACACCCGCCTTGCTGAGGGCTTCGTAGGTAACGGCGGAATCCTCGGACCCGAACACCAGACCGTTGAGGCCGAACGGGAAGGTGAGCAGGTCCATGCGGCCCGACGTGGCATCCTTCGGGATGGCGATCAGTTCGAGATAATCGGTCCCGAACATCGCGAGATGGTTCATCGAGCCCAGCGAGTGGTAGCCGCGTTCGGTCAGCGAAAAGCCCAGCCGCGTATAGACATCGGCGGCATGATCCATGTCGTTACGCGCATTGATTACCACATGGTCCAGCGTCGCCAGCGGCAGCTTCATGTCGTGTTCCCTCTCGCGGTTCATCGTTGCCGATCTTGGCACAGCCGACACGTCAGGATTTCTTATATTTGGTCACGATCCATTTATGCGCGGAAACCATTTCCAAATCCGACCGTGAAACAAGAACAAAAATCCTATTTCCGCGCTTGGGAGGTCAATGCCACCTTGTGGCGCGCGTCTTGCCGCAACATCAGGCCGGTGCGTTGCGAGCGATCACTTCGCGAAAGAAGACGGAGCGCGGCGCATCGAGTCCATGCGCCGCCAGCAGGGCAAGGCGGTGTGCCCGCCCGCCCGCGGGGGCGGGTTGCCGTCCTCAGGAGCTTTCGTTGCTCAGCACGTCGCCGAACAGCTTCCACGTCTCGCCGTCGAACGCGGACAGGCGCACCGACTGGATGGGATAGAAGTCGGTCGGGCTGGTGTTGATCTTGATGCCGGGCAGCAGCATCGGCACCACCAGGCCCTTCATGCTGGCGGCCTGCTTCATCAGGTTCTCACGCGTGAGGTTGTCGCCGCAGGCGTTGAGGCAATGCCGCATCGTGGCGGAGACGGCGTAGGCATAGACGTTGCCCGAATCCGCGGGATTGGCGTCGGGCAGGTACTTCTTCATCCACGCGTTCCATTCCTTGTAGTCCGCGTCGTCCACCCACTGCTTGTCGGTCGCATCCTTCAGGTAGGCGGCAGTGATGATGCCCTTGCTGTTCTCGAAGCCGGCGGGTTTCAGCACCGCGGCCACCGAGGCCGAGACGTTGGCGAGATAGTGATCGGGCTTCCAGCCGAGATCGGCGACCTTGCGGATGGCCTGTGCCGCGGCCTTCGGCGCGCAGTCGTTGAAGAAGACGTTGGCGCCGGAGCTCTTGATCTGGATGATCTGGCTGTCGACGGTCGGATCGGTGACCTCGTAGCTCACCTTCGCCGTCACGTACTTCTCGTTCTCCTTGCCGAGGCCGTCGAGGAAGCCGCCGATGTAGTCCTTACCGGAATCGTCGTTCTGGTAGATCATGCCGATGCGCAGATCCTTGAGATTGTCCTTGTGCTTGGCCAGCACGTGCTTGGCGTAGATCGCCGCCTCGGTGTGGTAGTCGGGCTGCCAGCCCATGGTCCACGGGAACTCCTTGGGCATGCCCCACTTGGAGGCGCCGGTGGCGACGAAGAGCTGCGGTACCTTCTTCTGGTTCAGGTACTTCTGCACGACGGTGTTGGTCGGGGTGCCGAGCAGCTGGAAGATCGCGAAGACCTTGTCGTCCTCGACCAGCTTGCGGACCATTTCGACGGTCTTGGGCGGGGAGAAGCCGTCGTCGTAGGTGAGGAAGTTGATCTTGCGGCCGTTGATGCCGCCGGTCTCGTTCACCATCGTCCAATAGGCGGCGATCGCCTTGCCGATCGTGCCGTAGGCCGAGAGCGGTCCGCTGTACGGATTGGTGTGGCCGAGCTTGATCTCCTTGTCGGTGACGCCCGGGTCGTACTTCTTCTGGGCACTTGCGATGTAAGGGGAGAACGCGAACGCAGCACTACCGGCCGCGAAAACGCGGCGACGCATCGTGGTCATGTTTCCTCCAGTCGTCGTTATTAGAGCAGGTGGCCTGCTCGCTCCGCCTTGGTGCGAAGATAGTTCTCGTTGTGCCCGTTGGACGGGAAGGAATGCTGGACCCGGGCCGCAACCTCGATGCCATAGCGCTCGAGCTGGGCGATTTTCTCCGGATTGTTGGTCATCAGCCGCACGCGCTGGATGCCCATGCGCGACAGCATGGTGGCAGCGGGTGCGTAGATGCGTTCGTCGGCGTCGAAGCCGAGCTGTTCGTTGGCGTCGATCGTGTCGAAGCCGTCGTCCTGCAATTCATAGGCGCGCAGCTTGTTCACGAGGCCGATGCCGCGCCCTTCCTGGGCGAGATAGAGCAGCACGCCCGATCCCTGCTTGGCGATCTCGGCGATGGCGCTGCGCAGTTGCACGCCGCAGTCGCAGCGCAGCGAGCCGAGCAGGTCGCCGGTGAAGCATTCCGAGTGCAGGCGGATCAGCACCGGCTCGGTCGGATCGATGTCGCCGACGACGATGGCAAGATGTTCCTTGCCGCCGTCGCTGGGGCGCCAGGCAAGGATGCGGGCATTTTCCGCGCCTTCGAGCGGAACATGCGCCTGCGCCACCTGCTGCAGGGTACGCGAGGCCGTTTCCTCGTAGCCCGCGACGTCGGCCGCATCGACGTAGACGAGATCCTGCTCGCGCGCCCAGTCGCGCCGCTTGTTGCCGGGGTCGCGGGTCAGCGGTACCAGAACCACGGCGGGCAGGAGGCGGGCGAGCTTGGCGAGTTCGATCGCGGCCTGGGCAAGGCCCGGAGACTGGATGGCCACGGGCC
>JAKFVZ010000428.1 GCA_021732965.1 Reyranella sp. | reverse complement strand
GCAGGACTGGCGGCCGGAGGACCCGGCATTCTGGGAGCAGAGCGGCCGCAGGATCGCCCGCCGTAATCTCGCGATCTCGATCCCCGCCCTGCTGCTGTCCTTCGCCGTGTGGATGGTCTGGTCGGTCGTCGTGGCCAAACTCCCCGCGATCGGCTTCCGGTACACCACCGATCAACTCTTCTGGCTGGCGGCGCTGCCCGGCGTCTCGGGCGCAACCCTGCGCATCTTCTATTCCTTCGTCGTACCCATCTTCGGCGGCCGGCTGTGGACCACGCTCGCCACCTGGTCTCTGATGATCCCGGCCGTGGGTATCGGCTATGCCGTCCAGAATCCCGCCACGCCCTACTGGATCTTCCTGGCCCTGGCGCTGCTTTGCGGCTTCGGCGGCGGCAACTTCGCCTCCTCGATGTCCAACATCTCCTTCTTCTTTCCCAAGGCCGAGAAGGGCAACGCGCTCGCGCTCAATGCCGGTCTCGGCAACCTGGGCGTCAGCGTCGTTCAGTTCGTCGTCCCGGTTATCGTCACGTCCGGCGTCTTCGGCTGGCTGGGCGGTGCTCCCCAGGCCGTGGGGGACGGCAGCGGCACGACCGAGCTGTGGCTGCAGAATGCCGGCTTCGTGTGGGTTCCGTTCATTGCCGCCTCGGCCTTCGCCGCATGGTTCGGAATGAACGACATCGCCTCGGCCCGGGCGTCGTTCGCCGAGCAGTCCGTGATCTTCCGGCGCAGGCACAACTGGATCATGTGCTGGCTCTACACCGGCACCTTCGGGTCCTTCATCGGCTACTCCGCGGGCTTTCCGCTGCTCGCCAAGACGCAGTTCCCGGAAATCAACGCCCTGCAATACGCGTTCCTTGGCCCGCTCGTCGGTGCACTGTCGCGCTCGCTGACCGGCTGGGTCGCCGATCGCTGGGGCGGTGGTCGCGTCACCTTCTGGGTGTTCGTCGTCATGGCGCTGGGCGCCCTGGGTGTCGTGCACTTCCTCGGCGAGAAGAACTTCGCCGGCTTCTTCGCCATGTTCCTGCTGCTCTTCTTCGCCAGCGGCGTGGGCAATGCATCGACCTTCCAGATGATTCCCGCGATCATGCGCAAGGACATGGACCGGCTGATGCCCGGCGCCTCGGCCGACGCGCGGCGCGTGCAATCCGACAAGGAATCGGCCGCCATCATCGGCTTCACGTCGGCGATCGCCGCCTATGGCGCCTTCTTCATTCCCAAGAGCTTCGGGACGTCCATCGCGATCACGGGTGGCGCCTCCGGTGCGCTCTACGGGTTCCTCGTCTTCTACCTCACCTGCATCCTCGCCACCTGGTTCTTCTACACCCGCCGAGGCGGCCTGCTGTTCGACATAGAGCGCGGTCGCGCCTCGATGTCCGTCGCCTCCACCAGCCCTGCCCGCTGAAGGATACCGATCATGTCGCATTTCCTCGATCGCCTGACGTTCTTCAAGAAGGTCCGGGAGCCGTTCGCCGACGGTCACGGAATCACCACCGAAGAAAGCCGAGGCTGGGAGGATGCCTATCGCAAGCGCTGGCAGCACGACAAGATCGTGCGGTCGACGCACGGCGCCAACTGCACCGGCTCGTGCTCGTGGAAGGTCTACGTCAAGGGTGGCATCGTTACCTGGGAGACGCAGCAGACCGACTATCCGCGGACGCGCCCGGAACTGCCGAACCACGAGCCGCGCGGCTGCTCGCGCGGTGCGAGCTACAGCTGGTACCTCTATTCCGGCAATCGCGTGAAGTATCCGCTGGCCCGCTCGCGCCTGCTGCGCCTGTGGCGCGAGGCGCGCGCCACCCTGGCTCCGGTGGCCGCGTGGGCGTCGATCGTCGAGAATCCCGAGAAGCGCAAGGCCTACACCAGCAAGCGCGGCCACGGCGGCTTCGTTCGCGTCGGCTGGGACGAGGCGACCGAGATGGTCGCGGCGGCCAACGCCTATACGGCAAAGGCCCATGGACCCGACCGGATCTTCGGCTTCTCGCCGATCCCGGCCATGTCGATGGTCTCCTACGCCGCCGGCTCGCGCTACCTGTCGCTGATCGGCGGCGTCTGCATGTCGTTCTACGACTGGTACTGCGACTTGCCGCCGGCCTCGCCGCAGACCTGGGGCGAGCAGACCGACGTGCCCGAATCGGCCGACTGGTACAATGCGGGCTTCGTCATCCTGTGGGGCTCGAACGTACCGCAGACCCGGACGCCCGATGCGCACTTCTACACCGAGGCCCGCTACCGCGGCATGAAGAGCGCGGTGATCTGCCCCGACTATTCCGAGGCCTCGAAGTTCGGCGATATCTGGCTGTCGGTAAAGCAGGGCACGGACTCGGCGCTGGCCATGGCGATGGGTCACGTGATCCTGAAGGAGTATCACGTCGACCGGCAGGCCCGGTACTTTCGCGACTACGTTCGCCAGTACACCGATATGCCGATGCTGGTGAAGCTCAGTCGGCGCGACGGCATGTACGTGCCCGACCGCTTCGTGCGCGCTTCCGACTTCGATGCGTCGCTGGGCGAGTCCAACAATCCCGAATGGAAGACCGTCGCATTCGACGAGGTGACGGGCGATGTCGTGGCGCCGCGCGGATCGATCGGCTTCCGGTGGGGCGAAAGCGGCAAGTGGAACCTCGAGAACAAGGACTCCGCGGGCAAGGACGTGACGCTCCGTCTGTCGCTCGCCGACGTGCGCGACGAGGTGGTCGAGGTGGGCTTCCCGTACTTCGGCAACATCAAGCACGAGCATTTCGCCTCGACGGATCATGCCGCCGTGCTCGGGCGCCGCATACCGGTGAAATCGCTGAAGCTGGTCGACGGCGAGACCCTCGTCGCCTCGGTCCACGACCTGTTCGTCGCCAACTATGGCGTCGACGCCGGGTTGGGCGGGCCGAATGTGGCCCGGTCCCTGGACGACGATGTGCCTTACACGCCCGCCTGGGCCGAGAAGATCACCGGCGTCTCGCGCGACAAGATCATCCAGGTGGCACGCGAGTTCGCGACCAATGCCGAGAAGACCAAGGGACGGTCGATGATCATCATCGGCGCGGCGATGAACCATTGGTACCACGCCGACATGAACTATCGCGGCGTGATCAACATGCTGGCGATGTGCGGTTGCGTCGGTCAGTCCGGCGGCGGCTGGGCGCACTATGTCGGCCAGGAGAAGCTCCGGCCGCAGTCGGGTTGGCTGCCGCTGGCCTTTGCCCTCGATTGGGGACGCCCGCCTCGCCAGCAGAATTCGACGTCGGCCTTCTACGCGCACAGCGACCAGTGGCGCTACGAGACGATCAATGTCGGCGACATCGTCTCGCCGACCGCCCCTCCCGGCAAATGGGACGGCGCGATCATCGACTACAACATCCGTGCCGAGCGCATGGGCTGGCTGCCGTCGGCACCGCAGCTCGAGACCAACCCGCTGCAGGTGTCGCGCGATGCCGCCGCGGCCGGCATGGAGCCCCGGGACTACGTCGTCCAGAAGCTCAAGAGCGGCGAGCTCAAACTGTCGTGCGAGGACCCGGACGGACCGAAGAACTGGCCCCGCAACATGTTCGTGTGGCGGTCCAATCTGCTCGGCTCATCGGGTAAGGGGCACGAGTATTTCCTGAAGCATCTGCTCGGCACCACCCACGGCGTCATGGGTAAGGACCTGGGCCAGGAGGGCAAGGCGAAGCCCGTCGAAGCGGTGTGGCGCGACGAGGCACCGCAGGGAAAGCTCGACCTTCTGGTGACGCTCGACTTCCGCATGTCCACGACCTGCGTCTACTCCGACATCGTCCTCCCGACGGCGACCTGGTACGAGAAGAACGACCTCAATACCTCCGACATGCATCCGTTCATCCATCCGCTGACCGCGGCCGTGGATCCGGTCTGGGAGGCGCGCAGCGACTGGGAGATCTACAAGTCGATCGCCCGGGCCTTCTCACGAGTGGCCCCCGAGGTCCTCGGCGTCGAGAAGGACGTCGTTCTGACGCCGATCATGCACGACAGTCCTGGGGAGCTTGCGCAGGCGCTCGACGTGAAGGACTGGAAGAGCGGAGAGGTCGAGCCGATCCCCGGCAAGACCATGCCGGCGATCACCGTAGTCGAGCGGGACTATCCCAACGTCTACAAGCGCTTCACCTCGCTCGGCCCGCTGATGGAAAAGCTCGGGAATGGCGTCAAGGGCATCGCGTGGCCGACCGGGCACGAGGTCGAACTCCTGAAGCAGCTGAACGGCGTGGTCACAGCCGACGGCCCGACCAGCGGGCTGGCGCGCATCGAGACCGACATCGACGCCGCAGAAACCCTGTTGATGCTTGCGCCGGAGACCAATGGCGAGGTGGCCGTGCGGTCCTGGGCGGCACTCTCGCGGACGACCGGCCTCGACCACACCCACCTGGCGCATCCCAAGGAAGACGAGAAGATCCGCTTCCGTGACGTCGTGGCCCAGCCGCGCAAGATCATCTCGGCACCGACCTGGTCTGGGCTCGAGAGCGAGAAGGTCTGCTACAACGCCGGCTATACCAACGTTCACGAGCTGATCCCGTGGCGCACCCTGACCGGGCGACAGCAACTCTACCAGGATCACCTGTGGATGCTGGCCTTCGGCGAGGCCCTGTGCGTCTACCGCCCGCCGCTCGATCTCCGCGCCGTCAAACCGGTGATCGACAGCCAGCCGAACGGCGAGAAGCAGATCGTGCTGAACTTCATCACGCCGCACCAGAAGTGGGGCATTCATTCGACCTATACCGACAATCTGATGATGCTGACGCTGTCGCGCGGCGGCCCCATCGTCTGGCTGAGCGAGGCCGATGCCGCTCGCGCGGGTATCGTCGATAACGACTGGATCGAGGCCTACAACGTGAACGGCGCCCTGGTCGCGCGCGCCGTCGTCTCGCAGCGCATGAAGGAGGGCACGCTCTTCATGTATCACGCGCAGGAGAAGATCGTGAACGTGCCCGGCTCGGAGATGACCGGCAACCGCGGCGGCATCCACAACTCGGTCACGCGCGTGGTGATGAAGCCCACGCACATGATCGGCGGCTACGCGCAGCAGGCCTACGGCTTCAATTACTACGGCACCATCGGCACCAACCGCGACGAGTTCGTGGTGGTCCGCAAGCTCGGCAAGGTCGACTGGCTCGAACGCCCGCACGGAGACGCCGTTCCCGTCCTGAGCGCGGCCGAGTGAAGGGGAGAAGAATCATGAAGATCCGCGCCCAGATCGGGATGGTGCTCAACCTCGACAAGTGCATCGGCTGCCACACCTGTTCCGTCACGTGCAAGAACGTCTGGACCAACCGCGAGGGCATGGAATACGCGTGGTTCAACAATGTCGAGACCAAGCCCGGCATCGGCTACCCGAAGGACTGGGAGAACCAGACGCGATGGAAGGGGGGCTGGACGCGCAAGCGTAACGGCAGGATCCAGCCCAGGATCGGTTCCAAGTGGCGCATCCTCGCCAACATCTTCGCGAATCCCGACCTGCCGGAGATCGACGACTACTACGAGCCGTTCACCTTCGATTACGAGCACCTGCAGAAGGCGCCGGAGCTGGAGGCCTTTCCGACCGCGCGGCCACGCTCGCTGATCAGCGGCAAGCGCATCGAGAAGATCGAATGGGGTCCCAACTGGGAGGAGATCCTGGGTGGCGAGTTCCCCAAGCGCTCCGTCGACGCCAATTTCGAGGGT
>JAKFVZ010000594.1 GCA_021732965.1 Reyranella sp. | reverse complement strand
CTGCTTCTCCTCGCAGCTGTCGCGGCACTCTGGACGGCGCGAAAACTCGGCTCGCATCCGGCTCGTCGAAAGACCTAGGTTTGGCGGGCGCCGACCGCGCCGTCCTCGACGACGAAAGTCGCCAGCCGCGCGACCGTACCGTCCTTCTTCTTTTCGTCGTCGATCGCCTCGAAGCCGACCGTGCAGCGCGTCGGGGTGAGATCGACCGTGGCGTAGCCGCGTCGGTCGCCGCGGGCGTACTTCACGTGCGGGTTGGCGGCCAGCGCATCGCGCAGGCCCTTCGCGCCTGGACCTTCCGACGTGATCGACGTGCCAACGAATTCGGTCGCGACGGGCGGCGCAGTCGGCCGGGCGGGATCGCGGGCGAGGTCGGCCACGAAGAAGGCGTGGCGGTCGCCGCCGATGACGACCGGGTTGCGCGGCCGGTGCGTGGCGATCGAGTCGAGCAGCCGGCGCCGTGCGTTGGGATAGCCGTCCCAGCCGTCCATCCAGTAGCGGTGTGCGCCCTCGGCCGGCCGGTCGAGCTCGGCCATCAGCGTCTGCTGGGCGACGACGGTCCAGCGTGCCTTCGAGTTGCGGATCTCAGTGTCGAGCCAGGCCTCCTGCGCGCGGCCCAGCATGGTGCGCTCCTCCAGTGTGCGCTCGGGGCAGTCGGGCACGGTGACGGGGCGCGCGCCGTTCACGCAGGCCGGCGCCGAGCGGTATTGCCGGTCGTCGAGCAGCATCACGTCGAGCATGTCGCCGAACCGGTAGCGCTCGTAGATCGTCGCGGAGGGGCCGCGCGGTCGCGCCGAGGCCGGCAGCGGCATGTGCTCGTAGTAGGCCTGGTAGGCCGCGGCCCGCATCTTCAGGAAGCGGGCGGGATCGCGCGTCGTGTAGGAACGATCGTCGGCGTAGTCGTCGGCCACTTCGTGGTCGTCCCAGATCGAGAGCCATGGCGCGGCGGCGTGGGCGGCCTGCAGGTCGCCGTCGAGCTTGTAGAGCGCATAGCGGTCGCGGAACTCCGGCAGCGTCGTCGGGATGCCGACCTCGTGCCGGCGTACGAGCCGCGAGCCCCACGACTTTTCATAGATGTAGTCGCCGAGATGGATCACGAGATCGAGGTCCCGCGCGGCCATGTCGCGATAGGCGGCGAAGTAGCCCTGCTCGTACTGCTGGCACGAGGCGAAGACGAAGCGAAGCCTCTGCGGGGCACCGGTGGCGGCCGGGGCGGTGCGTGTGCGACCGATCGGACTCTGCGCCGCACCCGCACGGAAGCGGTACCAGTAGGGGCGGCCGGGCTTCAGGCCGCGCACCTCCGCATGTACCGAATGGGCCAGCGCCGGGACGGCCTGTTCGGTGCCGCGCGCGACGACCCGGGCGAAGGATTCGTCTTCGGCGACCTGCCAGTCGACTGCGACCGGTGCGTCCGGCATGCCGCCCCCTTCGAGCGGCTGCGGTGCGAGGCGCGTCCACAGAACGACGCCATCCTCGCGCGGCGCGCCCGAGGCGATGCCCAGCGTGAAGGGATCGCCGGAGAAACCCGGCGGAGCCGCGCGCGAGATTGCGGAGGGGGCTGCGACCAGCGCACTCCCGAGCGACCCCGCCAGGAAGCCGCGACGGGCAAGACCCCGGTTCGCACTCATCTCGCCGACCTCCGTTGCGCGGTCCGCGACACCGCATTAGGGACGGGCGCTAACATGCACTGATATATAGCGTATATTGTGCTTGGATGCGTGACGGAGCACGAAGGATGGTGTATCGAAATCACAGGGTTGAGATACGGACATGACGATCAAGAATAATGACGATGTCGCCCATCTCCTGGACGCAACAGGCCGCACCGGCACGCCCTATCGGGAATTCGAAAGCTCGGCGGATCAAATGTCAGCACCCCTGATCGATGCCATTTTCGGCAAGGATGCCCCAATGGCCCAGCCCGAAGACGTGCCCTTGGCGATCGCGCAGGCGCCCGGCCACGATCTGCTGGCCGATGTCTTCGACCGCGCGCCGGCCACCGGGCCGCTGCAAAGCGTCGATCGCGGCGGGTGGCGCGCCCCGGCGCCCCGGCCCACTCCGCCCATGCCGGCTCGGGTCGCGGCGGCATCCGTTGGCCCTGCGAGATCGCTGGGCGACATTCGCCGCATTATCACCCAACCGTTCGACCAGGCGGCCAAGCCGGCGTCGAGCGACAGTCTCAACGGACTGTTCGACCGACTGGCGCGGTGATGTCGGTCGTCTGCTTCTGTTCGCCCAAGGGCGGTGTAGGCAAGACTTCCCTCAGCATCAACGTCGCGGGCGTGCTGGCGCGCTCGGGGCTGCGGGTGCTCGTGGTCGATCTCGACGTCCAGAATTCGATGCGGCTGCATGCCGGAATTCAACTCGCCGACGATCGCGGCTGGGCGCCTTGCCTCGTGCATGGCCGCTCCATCCGCGAGGGCGTGCTGACGGCCGGCACCAATCTCCTCGTCCTGCCGTTCGGGCAGGTCAACGCGGCCGAGCTTCATGCCGTGTCCGACCATCTCGCCCGCAACGGCGACTGGCTGGCCCATACGCTGGCGCCGTTCATCGAGCGCGGCTTCGTCGTGGTCATCGATACGCCGCCGGGGCCGTCGGTCTTCCTCGAGCAGACCCGGTCGATCTCGACACTCGACGTCGTCATCCTGCAGGCCGACGCCACCTCTGTGTCGCTGCTCTCGGCGGTGGAGACCGCAAGCTTCCTTGGCGTGCGGTCGGCGGACGGGCGACGTGACGTGCGCTATGTGTTCAACCTGGTGGACATGCGGCGCAAGCTGACGCGCGAGGTGCTTGCTCTGCTGCGGCGCCGGCTGGGCCAATCGATGATGGGCATCGTGAATTACGACGACAGCTTCGGCGATGCCGTCGCCCACCAGCAGCTTCTGGTCGACAGGGCGCCCGTGAGCAAGGCGGCGGCGGACGTGCGGGGCGTGGCCGCGGCAATCCAGGGACTGCTCGTCTCCAGCGGAGACCCGGGGCCGGCATGACCTCACCCAGCGACTCGCTGCCCAGTGAAACGCGGCCGGTCTCGCTGGCCACGACGCTCTTCTACCTGCTGGTTTCGGTCGTCGCCCTGGTGCCCGCTGCCTTCGTCATCATCACGCCGTTCGACCTGCAGACGCAGGCTATCTTCGCCGTCTTCACGGCCGCCATCTTCCTGCTGGTCAACCGCTTCAAGAATCGCACCGCGACCCTGATCATCGTCATGCTGTCGGCCATCGTGTCGACCCGTTACCTCTGGTGGCGGACGACCGAGACGCTGGGCTTCATCGATCCGTTCGACATGATGTTCGGCTACGGCCTCTATGCCGCCGAAGTCTATGCCTGGATCGTGCTGATGATCGGCTATTTCCAGGTGCTGTGGCCGCTCGAGCGGCAGCCCGCGCCGTTGCCGGCCGATGTCAAGGAATGGCCCACGGTCGACGTCTACATCCCGACCTACAACGAGAGCCTCGACGTGGTGAAGCCGACCGTGCTGGCGGCGATGGCGATGGATTACCCGGCCGACAAGTTCAAGGTCTACATCCTGGACGACGGCCGCCGGCCCGAATTCAAGCGCTTCGCCGAGGCAGCGGGCTGCGGCTACTTGATCCGGCCGAGCAACGAGCACGCCAAGGCCGGCAACATCAACCACGCGCTGACGGTCACCAAGGGCAAGCTGATCGCCATCTTCGATTGCGATCACATCCCGACGCGGGCCTTCCTGCAGATGACCGTCGGCTGGTTCCTGCGCGACCGCAAGCTCGGCATGCTGCAGACGCCGCACCATTTCTATTCGCCCGATCCGTTCGAGCGCAATCTCGGCACCTTCGGTCGTGTGCCCAACGAAGGCCAGCTCTTCTACGGGCTGATCCAGCCCGGCAACGATTTCTGGAACGCGACCTTCTTCTGCGGCTCGTGCGCGGTGCTGAGCCGCGACGCGCTCGACGAGGTGGGCGGCATCGCCGTCGAGACGGTGACCGAGGACGCGCACACCTCGCTGCGCATGCATCGCAAGGGCTGGAACACGGCCTATCTCCGCTGGCCGCTGGCGTCGGGCCTGGCGACCGAGCGTCTGTCGATCCATATCGGTCAGCGCATGCGCTGGGCGCGCGGGATGATCCAGATCTTCCGCACCGACAATCCGCTGCTCGGGCGCGGCCTGAGCTTCGGTCAGCGCATCTGCTACCTCAATGCGATGATGTACTTCCTGTTCCCGGTGCCGCGCTTCGTCTTCCTGACCGCGCCGGTGGCGTACCTGCTGACCTCGCAGAACATCATCGTCGCCAGCGCGCTCATGGTCCTGGCCTATGCCGGGCCGCACATGTTCCACACGCTCAGTACGCAATCGCGCCTCGACGGGAAGTACCGCTACTCGTTCTGGGGCGAGATCTACGACAACGTGCTGCTGTTCCACATCATGGGGCCGACGCTGCTGGCTCTGATCAATCCCAAGGCCGGCAGCTTCAACGTGACCAGCAAGGGCGGCGTGCTGGAGAAGGAACTCTACGACACGCCCATCATGCGGCCGCTGATGATCCTGGCGGTCGTGCTGCTGGGCGCAATCGGCGTCGGCGTCTATCGCCTGATCTTCACCGAATTGTTCCCGGGCGATGCGCCGGTGCTCTGGATGAACCTGTTCTGGTGCTTCTACAGCGCCTTCACCGTCTTCGCCGCGTTGGCCGTCGGCCGCGAGAGACGACAGGTTCGCGCCCAGCCGCGCGTGCGGATCAGGCAACCGGTGGCGCTTTATTTCGACGGCCGCCGGTCGCTGCTGGGCCGCACCGAGGACCTGTCCCTCGGCGGCGGCCTGTTGCGCATGGACGATCTCGCGACCGACGTGACGATCAACGAAGAGGTGTTCGTCAACTTCGAGCAGATCGAGGGCGACTCCGGCGTTCCCGCGCGCGTCGTGGCGGTGAAGGGTCGAGAGGTTCGTCTCGAATTCATGCCCCAGTCGCTCGACGACGAGCGCACGATCGTGAGCGCCGTGTTCGGGCGTGCCGATGCCTGGCTGAACTGGGACGACCGCCCGCCGGACACCGTCGGCAAGTCGTTGATCGACCTGTCGGGCGCCATTCGCGGTCTGGCCGGGATGGCCTTCCGCAACATTCGTCGTTCGCGGGAGGTGGTGCAGCAACCGCTGGCGGCGCCGTCGAGGCCGACGTGAGGTCCGCAACGGTCCGTCGCGCAGCGATGGCCCTTGTTTTCGCGATCGTCGCTCCTGCCGCTGCGCAACGTGCCCTGGATACGCCGGCGGGCGCGGGCTCGCAGCCCCTGACCTTCTTCCCGCCGCAGGCAAACTCGCCTCAGGTTCAACTTTCGCAGCCCGCCCAGCTCACGCCGAAGTTCGAGCTGCCTTCCACCTTTCCCTCGATCCCGTCGGGCGTGGCCGTCATTCCGCCGACGGATTCCCAGGGCCAGAGACCGCTGGGGCCGGCGCCATCCACTCCCTTGCCGACGACCACCCCCATGCCGCCGGCCAGTGTCGCAACGCCGGTCGTGCCGCCAACCATTCCGCCTGCGACCAGTCCCGTGCCGGCCGGCGCCCAACGGCCGCAGACACCCCCGGTCGCCGCCGCGCCCGCGCCGCAAGCGCCGGCCCCGACCGTGATGCCGCCCGCCGTTGGTGTTCCTCCCGCCGGCGCTCCGGCGGCCCCGGCCGTCACCGCGACGCCCGTCCCGCCGGTCGG
>JAKFVZ010000017.1 GCA_021732965.1 Reyranella sp. | reverse complement strand
GATCGCCATGGACGAGGGCCTGCGCTTCGCCATCCGCGAGGGCGGTCGCACCGTCGGCGCCGGCGTCGTCACCAAAGTCGTAAAGTAAACGTAACGGACGCGACAAGGCGAACATCATGGCCATGGACAACACAAACATCCGGATCCGGCTGAAGGCCTTCGATCATCGCGTGCTCGATTCGTCGACCAGCGAGATCGTCAGCACGGCCAAGCGGACGGGCGCACAGGTGCGTGGGCCCATCCCGCTGCCGACCGGCATCGAGAAGTTCACGGTCAACCGTTCGCCGCACATCGACAAGAAGTCGCGTGAGCAGTTCGAGATCCGTACGCACAAGCGTGTGCTCGATATCGTCGATCCGACACCGCAGACCGTGGACGCGCTGATGAAGCTCGACCTCGCCTCCGGCGTGGACGTCGAGATCAAGCTCGGCGCCTAAGCGGACCAGGAAAGAAGGAAGAAGACCATGCGTTGCGGTCTCGTCACCCAGAAGGTCGGCATGACCCGCGTCTTCAACGACGCCGGGGAACATGTGCCCGTCACCGTTCTGAAGGTGGATCAGCTGCAGGTTGTTGCTGTCCGCTCCGAAGAGAAGGACAAGTACGTCGCCGTGCAGCTCGGCTACGGCAAGGCCAAGGTAAAGAACGTGACCCAGCCGATGCGCGGTCACTTCGCCAAGGCCAAGGTCGAGCCGAAGAAGAAGCTCGTCGAGTTCCGGGTCGCCAAGGACGCCGTTCTCGAAGTCGGCGCCGAGCTGGTGCCCAGCCACTTCGTGCCGGGTCAGTTCGTCGACGTCGTCGGCACCACGATCGGCCGCGGTTTCACCGGCTCGATGGTTCGCTGGAACTTCCACGGCCTCGAGGCCAGCCACGGCGTGTCGGTCTCGCACCGTTCGCACGGCTCGACCGGTAACCGCCAGGATCCCGGCCGTACCTTCCCCGGTAAGAAGATGGCCGGTCACTACGGCAGCGAGCGCGTGACCACGCAGAACCTGAAGGTCGTCGCCGTCGACGACGAGAAGGGCCTGCTCCTGGTCTCCGGCGCCGTTCCGGGCCCGGCCAACGGCTACATCATCGTCAAGGACGCCTCCAAGCGCGCCCGTCACAAGGATGCTCCTTACCCGGCCGGCCTGCGCAAGGCTGCTGGCGAGGCGGCTCCGGCGGCTGAAGCCGCTCCGCAGGCTTAAGGATCAGGTCATGAAGATCGCGGTCAAGACCATCGAGGGCGGCAGCGCCGGCGAGATCGATCTCGCCGATGCAGTGTTCGCCGTTCCGGTCCGCAAGGACATCCTGCAGCGCTGCGTAGTGTGGCAGCTTTCGCGGCGCCAGCAGGGCACGCACAAGACCAAGGGTCGTGCCGAGATCACGGCGACGGCCAAGAAGATGTACGCCCAGAAGGGCACCGGTCGCGCCCGTCACGGCAACGAGGCGGCCCCGCAGTTCCGCGGCGGCGGCAAGGCGTTCGGTCCGGTCGTGCGCAGCCACGCCAGCGACCTGCCCAAGAAGGTCCGTCAGCTTGCGCTGCGCACCGCGCTGTCGGCCAAGGCCGCCGAGGGCAAGCTGATCGTGGTCGAGGCGGCGGCGCTCGCCGAGCCGAAGACCGCCCAGCTGAAGGGCCACTTCGGCAAGCTCGGCATCACCAGCGTCCTGGTGATCGGTGGCGCCGAGATCGACACGAACTTCGCCCGCGCCGCGTCCAACATCGCCCATGTCGATGTGCTGCCGCAGCAGGGCGCGAACGTCTACGACATCCTGCGCCGCGACACGCTGGTGCTCACCAAGGATGCCGTGAAGCACCTCGAGGAGCGTCTGCAATGAGCGCCAAGCGGTACATTCCCGCAACCGTCTCGCGTTCGCGCATGTACGAAGTGATTCGTGCGCCGCTGATCACCGAGAAGACGACCAACGGCTCGGAGCACAGCCAGGTGACCTTCAAGGTCGCGGCTGATGCGACCAAGCCGGAGATCAAGCAGGCCGTCGAAGGTCTGTTCAAGGTCAAGGTCAAGGCGGTCAACACCGTCACGGTCAAGGGCAAAAGCAAGGTTTTCCGCGGCCGTCCCGGCGTGCGGAGCGACTGGAAGAAGGCGATCGTCTCGCTGGTCGAGGGTCACAAGATCGACGTGACCACGGGCCTGTAGGACGGGAGAGCAAACATGGCCTTGAAGACATTTAAGCCGATCACGCCGTCCCTGCGACAGCTGGTCATCGTCGACCGCACCGGCCTCTGGAAGGGCAAGCCGGTCAAGGAACTGACGCGCGGCAAGAGCAACACCGGTGGTCGCAACAACCACGGTCACATCACCAGCCATCACATGGGCGGCGGTCACAAGCGCCGCCTGCGCCTGATCGACTTCAAGCGCCGCAAGTTCGGCGTGACGGCGACGGTCGAGCGGCTGGAATACGATCCCAACCGGACGGCGTTCATTGCGCTGGTCAAGTACACCGACGGCGAGCAGGCCTACATCCTGGCGCCGCAGCGTCTGAAGGCCGGCGACGAGATCGTCTCGGGCGAGCGCGTCGACATCAAGCCGGGCAATGCCATGCCGCTCGCCAACATGCCGGTCGGAACGATCGTGCACAATGTCGAGCTGAAGGTCGGTCGCGGCGGCCAGCTGGCCCGTTCGGCCGGTAACTACGCCCAGCTTGTCGGCAAGGATGCCGGTTACGCGCAGATCAAGCTCAGCTCGGGCTAGCTGCGCCTGGTGCCGGGCGGCTGCCTGGCCACGGTCGGCGCGGTTTCGAACCCCGACAACCAGAACATCGTCATCGGCAAGGCCGGCCGCCAGCGCTGGCTCGGCCGTCGCCCCACCGTCCGCGGTGTCGTGATGAACCCGGTCGACCATCCGCACGGCGGTGGTGAAGGCCGCACCTCGGGTGGCCGTCATCCGGTCACGCCGTGGGGCAAGCCGACCAAGGGCAAGAAGACCCGTAAGAACAAGGCGACGGACAAGCTGATCATCCGCCGCCGGCATGCGACGCGCTAGGAGATAGGACAGTGGCACGTTCCGTTTGGAAGGGCCCCTTCGTTGAAGGCAGCCTGATCAAGAATGCCGAGAAGTCGCGCGGCAGCATCCGCAGCGAAGTGATCAAGACGTGGTCGCGTCGTTCGACGATCCTGCCGCAGTTCGTCGGCCTGACGTTCGGCGTCTACAACGGCAAGAAGTTCATCCCGGTGAACGTCACCGAGGAGATGGTCGGTCACAAGCTCGGCGAATTCTCGCCGACCCGCACCTTCACCGGCCATGCCGGTGACAAGAAAGTGTCGAAGGATTAACGCGCGATGAGCAAGCCATCCGCTCCCCGCCGTGAGGCGGACAACGAAGCCAAGGCCGTCCTGCGCGCCGTGCGTATCAGCCCGCGCAAGCTCGACCTCGTCGCCGCGACGATCCGCGGCAAGAAGGCCGCGACGGCCGTCAACGAACTCACCTTCTCCAAGAAGCGGATCGCCCGTGACGTGAAGAAGGCGTTGAATTCGGCCATCGCCAATGCCGAGAACAACCACAACCTCGATGTAGACCGCCTGGTCGTCGCCGAGGCGTCGGTCGGCAAGGGCCTGGTGATGAAGCGTTTCCAGACGCGCGGCCGCGGTCGTGCGGCGGGCATCGTCAAGCCGTTCGCTCATCTCACGATCGTGGTGCGCGAGCGCGCCGAGGCGGAGGACAAGTAATGGGTCAGAAGGTCAACCCGATCGGCCTGCGGCTCGGTATCAACCGGACCTTGGATTCGCGCTGGTACGCCGAAGGCGCCGAATACTCCAAGATGCTCCATGAGGACATCCACATCCGCAAGGTGCTGCGCGAGCGGCTGGCCCAGGCGGGTGTCGCGAAGATCGTCATCGAGCGTCCGGCCAAGCGCGCCCGTGTCACCATTCACACCGCCCGTCCGGGCGTCGTGATCGGCCGCAAGGGCGTCGACATCGAGAAGCTGCGTACCGACCTCGGCAAGATGACGAAGGGCGAAGTCGCCCTGAACATCGTCGAGATCCGCAAGCCGGAGATCGACGCCACGCTGATCGCCGAGAACATCGCGCAGCAGCTCGAGCGCCGCGTTGCGTTCCGCCGCGCCATGAAGCGCGCCGTCCAGTCGGCGATGCGCCTGGGCGCGCTCGGCATCCGGATCAACTGCTCGGGCCGTCTCGGCGGCTCGGAAATCGCCCGCATGGAATGGTACCGCGAAGGTCGCGTGCCGCTGCACACGCTGCGCGCCGACATCGACTACGGTACCGCCACTGCCTTCACCACTTTCGGCACCTGCGGTGTCAAGGTCTGGGTGTTCAAGGGCGAGATCATGGCGCACGACCCGATGGCGCACGACAAGCGCGCCGAGGAAGCCGCGCCGCAACGCACGCCGGCGCGCCCGGAGCGCACCGAGCAGAGGGACGCGTAATCCATCATGCTGCAACCCAAGCGCACCAAGTACCGCAAGGCCTTCAAGGGCCGTATCAGCGGCGCTGCCAAGGGCGGCTTCAACCTCGACTTCGGCTCCTACGGGCTGAAGGCGATGGAGCCGGATCGCCTGACCGCGCGCCAGATCGAGGCGGCTCGCCGCGCCATCACGCGCCACATGAAGCGTGCCGGCCGTGTCTGGATCCGCGTGTTTCCGGACGTTCCCGTCTCGAAGAAGCCGGCCGAAGTCCGCATGGGCTCCGGCAAGGGTGCGCCCGAGTTCTGGGCGGCGCGCGTGAAGCCGGGCCGCATCCTGTTCGAGCTCGAGGGCGTGTCGGGCGTGATCGCCAAGGAAGCCCTGGCGCTCGGCGCCGCCAAGCTGCCGATCAAGACCCGCTTTGTCAGCCGCGTCGGCGCCGAAGGCTGAGGGAGAAGGACATGAAGGCCACCGATCTGCGCCCCAAGACCAAGGACGAGCTCAAGAACGAGCTCGGCAACCTTCGCAAGGAGGCATTCAACCTGCGCTTCCAGAAGGCTGGGGGCCAGCTGCAGAAGACTTCCCGCGCGCGCCAGGTTCGTCGCGACATCGCCCGCATCAAGACGGTGCTCGGCGACAAGGCCGCCGGTTAAGGAGCACGAAATGCCGAAGCGTATCCTGGAAGGCGTCGTCGTCAGCGACAAGATGGACAAGACCATTGTCGTGAAGGTCGAGCGCCTCGTTCAGCATCCGATCTACAAGAAGTTCATTCGCAAGTCGAAGAAGTATCACGCGCACGACGAAGCCAACGCCTTCAAGGGCAAGGTTGGTGAAATCGTCCGCATCCGCGAGTGCCGCCCGCTGTCCAAGACCAAGAGCTGGGAAGTTCTGGTCGAAGGCGCCCAGGCTTAAGCGGTCGGAGCAAAAGTCATGATTCAGATGCGAACCAACCTCGAGGTCGCCGACAATTCGGGCGCCCGTCGAGTCCAGTGCATCAAGGTGCTGGGCGGCTCCCGCCGCAAGTATGCGAGCGTCGGCGACGTCATCGTCGTGTCGATCAAGGAAGCCATTCCGCGCGGCAAGGTCAAGAAGGGCGAGGTGCATCGCGCCGTCGTCGTCCGCACCTCGTTCGCCCTGCGCCGCCCCGACGGCAGCGCCATCCGTTTCGATCGCAACGCCGCCGTGCTCATCAGCAAGCAGGACGAGCCGATCGGCACTCGTATCTTCGGACCGGTGACGCGCGAGCTGCGCGCCAAGAAGTTCATGAAGATCATCTCGCTTGCGCCTGAGGTGCTCTAGCCATGGCAATCAAAC
>JAKFVZ010000120.1 GCA_021732965.1 Reyranella sp. | reverse complement strand
GGCTGCCGGTCTGGCCCGTTTATTCGGTCGGCATGCGGGCCACGATGATGTTCGACACGGTTTGCCACCTCGATATCGACCCGTTTGGCGTGGAGCGGCGGGTCTGGGAGATTAGAGAATGAAGATCACCGACGTCACGCTGACGCTGTTCGCCTGGGACGATATCCCGGCGACCACCTACGGCGCGCACACGGGCCGGTTCTCGGGCAAGAGCGCGCTCGGCCTGCTGCGGCTCGTCACCGACGAGGGCCTCGAAGGGCATGCCTTCCTCGGCTCGGCGATGAACCCCGCGACGACCGACGGACAGGGGCTGATCACCCACCTCAAGCCGGTGCTGATCGGCAAGGATCCGTTCCAGCGCGAGCATATCAACCAGGAGATCTGGAAGCGCCAGCGCTCGGCGGGCGTGCGGGCCATCGGTGCCGTCGATGTTGCGCTATGGGACCTGGTCGGCAAGGCGATGGGCCAGCCCATCCATCGCCTGCTCGGCACCTATCGCGAGACCGTGCCGGCCTATGCGAGTTCCGCCGTGCTGGCCTCGCCGGCCGAGTACGCCGAGGAGGCGATGCGCTTCAAGGAACATGGCTGGGCCGCCTACAAGATCCATCCGCCGACACGCTGGAAGGAAGACATCAAGGTCTGCGAGGCCGTGCGCCGCGCCGTCGGCGACTACACGATCATGCTCGACTCGACCTGGAGCTATGATTATCCGGCGGCCATCCGGGTCGGCCGCGCCGTGCAGGAGATGGGCTTCTACTGGTACGAGGATCCGCTCGCCGACCAGGACATCTACAACTACACCAAGCTGAAGCAGCAGCTCTCGATCCCGATCATGGCGACCGAGTATCCGGTCACCGGTCTCGATTCCTATCAGCAATGGATCATGGCCAAGGCGACCGACTATCTGCGCGGCGACGTGGCGGTGAAGGGCGGCATCACCACCCTGGTGAAGACCGCGCACCTCGCCGAGGCCTTCCGGATGAACTACGAGGTCCACCATGGCGGTAACTCGCTGAACAACGTCGCCAACCTCCATGTCATCGCCTCGATCCGCAATACCGAGTTCTTCGAGGTGCTGCTGCCCGACGGGGCACAAAAGTACGGCCTCGAGCAGGACATCGTGGTCGGTCGCGACGGTCTGGTGCATGTCCCGAACGGCCCGGGCCTCGGGGCCGCCATCGACTTTGCCCTGATCGAGCGCAAGAAAGTCGCCGTCCTGACGTGACGTCGATCCAGATCTACATCGATGCCGATGCCTGTCCGGTGAAGGCCGAAGTGTACCGTGTTGCCGAGCGGTATGCCCTCAAGGTCTTCGTCGTGGCCAATACCTACATCGGCGTGCCGCGCGATCCGCGGATCTAACGGGTCGTCGTGAGCGACGGCTTCGACGCCGCCGACGACTGGATCGCCGAGCGGGTCGGCCCCGGCGACATCGTCATCACGTCGGACATCCCGTTGGCCGACCGCAGCCTCAAGAAGGGCGCCTCGGTGATCGGCTCGACCGGCGTGCCGTTCACCGCTTCGTCGATCGGCATGGCGATGGCGAGCCGCGACCTCATGTCCAACTTGCGGGCGATGGGAGAAGTGACGGGCGGGCCGAAGCCGATGGCGGCACGGGATCGCTCGCGCTTCCTTTCGGCGCTCGACGAGGCCGTGCAGAAGATCCGGCGCCGCCGACCCTAGCGCCGGTCGATCCAGACTTCCTCGAAGCGGAAACCGTTATAGGAGCTGTTGGTCTGCGGCACGAAGCCCTGGACGTAGGGCTGCCAGCAGGTCGCTGCGCGGTTCCACATCAGCGGCGGGCGGGCGCTGTCGGCCAGCAGCCTGGCTTCGAGATCCCAGACGAGCCGGCGGCGCTTCTCGACATCGAGTTCCGAGGACTGGGCCTCGAACAGCCGTTCGATCTCGGGATTGCAGTAGCGATTGTAGTTGCGCTCCGAGCGGCAGGCGAAGGTCTCGTAGAAAACCTGGTCGGGGTCGTCGAGGGCATTGCCCGTCGTCTCGATTGCCAGCGCATAGTCGCGGCGCTGCAGGCGTGTGAACCAGTGCACCGTCTCGACGACGTCGAGGGAGGGGTCGAAGTAGATTTCCTGGAGTTGCGTGGCCAGTACCGCCGCCGGGCTGCGATAGAGCGAGACGGCGCGCGTGAAGATCTTTAGCGGCAGCGGCTTTTCCGGCCCGTAGCCCGCCTTGCGCATCAGCTCGCGGGCCTCGGTGCGGCTTTTCTCGAGATCGGCGCCATAGCCCGGCAAATTTGCCAGCATCTCCGCCGGCAGGCCCCAGCGGCCTTCGGGGGCCGGCTGCAGATGGCCGCCGACGGCGCCGCTGCCGTCCGCGACGGAATCCATGAAGGCCTGCCGGTCGAGCGTAAGCAACAGCGCCCGGCGGATGTCGGGGTTGTCGAACGGCGGCACTTCGCGATTGAGCATCAGGTTCGTGTTGTTGTTCATCGCCGTCGCCTCGCACATCACGCGCGGAGACTGGCGCCTGACGTCGCGCAGCTGCGACATCGACACGTCGCTGGGGAAGGTCATGTCGTACCGTCCGGCGACGAAACTCAGCAATGCCGTCGAACGACTGGCGACCACCGAGAATTCGATGCCGTCGAGATAGGGACGGCCGGTCTTCCAGTAGTCGGGATTGCGCGCGAGGCGGATACGGTCGAACTGGTTGAACGCGTCCAGCTTGAAGGGCCCGGTGCCGACCGGTTTCACCCGCATCTGCGCCAGAGGCACGTGGCAGGGATAGATCGGGATGAAGCCCGAGGCCAGCATGGCCAGGAGAGAGGGCTGCGGCCGGTTGAGATGGATCGTGACGTCGAAGTCGGTCGGTGCGCGCACGAAGTTGACGTTACCGAACCACGAGCCGCGCGGATTGGTGCGCAGCCGGTTGCGTGCCCGGTTGGTCAGGAGATTGAAGGTGCATTCCACGTCGCTCGACGTGAACGGCATGCCGTCGTGCCACTTCACGCCACGCCGCAGCTTGAACGACAGCTCTGTCTTGTCGTCGTTCCAGGCCCAGGATTCGGCGAGGTCGGGAACGATTGCCTCTTCGCTGTTCTGTGCGACGGCCGGATCGAACATCACGAGGTTGTTGAAGAGCGGCATGAAGGCCACGACGGTCGAGGCGTTGGTCTCTTCAAGGATCGACGCGCTGGTCGGATTGTCGCGATGGAAGATGCGCAGCACGCCACCGCTGCGCTGTGCGAGCGCGATATCGCACCAGCCCAGCAGCAGGGCCAGGGACCCGATGAGCAGCCTCGTACGCATCTTCAAAAGCCTTTACGCGACGCCGGATTCGCCGGCCACAGCATTGTCACTAGGCTGACAGGCTGGCGGGCCGGACGAAATAGTCATTCCTGCACACTAGGACCGGCGCAGGTGGCTCGGGAAGGCGAGAGCGCCCCTCAGGATACAAGCAATACAAATACCCGCCGCTTCAGGCAGCGTGCGCGGCCCGCATGGCGCTCGAATAGCGAGGGCAGACCTCGCGCGCGAACCGGGTCATCATGCGCTGGCGCAAGTCCAGCGGCGTGCCGGGCGTTGCCGACGACACCATGAAATAGTTGAAGCCAAGCGCCGCCAGCTGGTCGATGCGCCGGCAGATCGTCTCGGGGCTGCCGACCAGGTTGGAATCCATGAACGGACCGAGTTCCGACGGGTCGGTGAGCTTGCGCAGGTTGGCGAACATGCGGCTGAAATCCTGGTACTCGGGGATGTCGGCCCAGGGGTTGGCGTCGGACTCGTAGTGCGTGCACTGCAGGTCGAAGTAGGGCGGATAGAACCGGCGCCCAAGATCCCGCGCTTCCTCGTCGGTGTCGGCGATGAACATCTTCACCGAGATCGGCAGGATCGCGTCCTTTGCGGCGGCACCCGCCCGGGCCCGCCAGCGTTCGAGGATCCTGGACAGCAGCTTGTCGGGAAAGGTCGAGAGGCAGATCGGTGCGACGCCGAGATCGCCCATCACCTCGGCGCTGGCCGGGCTGCCGATGGCGCCATAGAAGTTGACCTTCTTGGTCGTGGGATCGGGCCGCAGCCTGATCGGCTTTTCTATCTTCCAGAACGGACCGTCATGCGTGAAAGGCTCGCCCGTAAGGCCTTTCTCGACGATGCGGTAGCATTCGGCAAAGCGGGCGCGCGCTTCGTTCATGTCGATGTTGTAGGCGTCGTATTCCATCTTGGCGGTGCCGCGGCCGATGCCGAGATGCAGCGTGCCGTTGGTCATGCTGTTCAGCATGGCAATCTCTTCCGCCAGGCGCAGCGGATGGTACCAGGGCAGCACCAGAACCGAGGTGCCGAGCGACAGGTCGGGGAAGGCGGCGGCGATGTGCGCCATGAACAGGAGCGGACTCGGCGTCGGATAATAGTCGCTGAAATGATGCTCCAGCAGCCAGGCCGCGTCGAAGCCGAGCTTCTGGCCGAGCGCGCAGTCGTCCATCACCTCGCGATAGAGCGCCTGGTCCGACTTGTGGACGTCGCTGGCCGGCGCGGCCTGAAACCCGAACGCAATGTCAGCCATCGTCTTCGTTTCCTCTTCCCGTCCCTGACTATATAAAGCCCGGACGTTATTGGGGAGGGCCGGATGGCACCGACGAGACGCTGCATTGCAGCATGGGGGTTGGCGTTCGCGGCGGCGGTATTGCTGCCGGTGGCGGCGCAGGCGCAGCAGAAGAAGGTCGTGATTTATACGTCCAACGAAAGCACGCTGAACGATCTCGTGTTCGCGGCCTTCACAAAGGAAACCGGCATTGCCGTCGAGCCGGTGGTCGCAGGCTCGGGCGTGGTCGTCCGCCGCCTGCAGGCCGAGAAGGAACGTCCGCTGGGCGATATCGTGTGGGGCATCAGCCGCTCGCTGCTGCAGACCAACAAGTCGCTGTTCGCGCCCTACGCCTCGAAGAACAAGGAAGTGATCCCGGTCGAATATCGCGAACCGACCGATCTCTGGGTCGGCAACAACCTGCACCTGCTGGTGATCCTGCAGAACACCAAGATCCTGCCGGCCGACCAGGGGCCGAAGGGCTGGAACGACCTGCTCGACCCGAAGTGGAAGGGCAAGATCGCCTTTACCGATCCGGCCAACTCGGGCTCGGCCTACACGACGGTCACCATGCTCGTCGATCTGTGGGGCGGCGGCGATGCGGGCTGGAAGAAGGTCGGCCAGCTGTTCAGGAACCTGAAGGTGCTGAACCGTTCGTCGCTGGTCTTCCAGGGCGTCGGCAACGGCGAGTATCCGCTGGGCATCTCGCTGGAATATGCCGGCCCGATGTGGGCCGCGGGTGGCGCGCCGGTGAAGACGATCTATCCGGCCGACGGCACGCTCGCCACGATGGAAGGCGTCGCCATCATCAGGAACGGCCCCGATCCGGAAGAAGCGAAGGCCTTCGTCGATTTCGTGAACCGCAAGGACGTGCGCGAGATGATCCTCAAGGCCACGTTCCGGCGGCCGACACGCACCGACCTCGACCTCGCGACCCTGCCGGGTGGCCTGCCGCCGATCGGCAACCTCAAGATGCTGAGCTACAACGAGGATGCCTGGACGGAGAAGCGCAAGGAGACGCTCGAGAAGATCAAGGATCTGCTGCAGGAGTCCCGCTGAGCGTGACCGGCATTGTCATTGAAGGCGTAACCCGAATCTTCGGGACGGTGCGCGCGGTCGACGAGGTCACCCTCACCGTCGGCGAGGGCGAGTTCTTCACCCTGCTAGGGCCTTCAGGCTGCGGCAAG
>JAKFVZ010000281.1 GCA_021732965.1 Reyranella sp. | reverse complement strand
GTTGAAGGGGATGTCGCGCGACGGCGACAGGGTGATCTTCTGAATGGCAGTGGCCATGACAGGTCTCCGCTACGGGCGGCCGGGAGCCTCTCTCTCGACCTCCAACCCGTCACGAAAATCGGCGCAGCCCTCTTCCTCTCATCGCTTCCGGAAAGCCGGAACGCCGTAGAGCCGGAAAGACGGGACTGCGCCGATGCTTGGAGCGGCGGCGAGTGCGTCAGGCCGCCTCGCGTGCCACCTCGGAGGTTGTGGCAATCGCCTGACCAGCGTCGCCGGTGCTTGGTGCAAAGGCCAGCAGCCAGTCTGCCGCTTTGCTCGCCTGGCTGGCTGCCCGGACGATGGCGCGATTGTCCTCGCGCAGGACCTCGGCCCAGGATCCGATGTAATCGGCGTGACGGACGGTCGGGGCGATGCCGAGGGCTGCGCAGCAGAAGGCCGAGGCGATCTCGGCGACCAGCTCCTCGAACGCGTATTTCTTGGAGCCGAACGAGCCGGTGAGATCACGTCCCAACCGATGGGCCGCGCCGCTGGCATGGGCGCATTCGTGGAGCGCCGTGCGATGCCAGTTGATGGGCTCGAAGAAGGCCTGGGGCGGCGGCACCATCACATAGTCGGGCGAAGGCGCGTAGTAGGCCCGGTCACCGCCGATACGAAAGTCGATTCTGCTTGCCCGGATCAGCGCGTCGACCGTGGGCTCGATCAGCCCGGGCTCGGGAGGCGGCACGGCCGCCACGAGGTCCTCAGGCAGGCCGTCACACTGAGCGACATTGAAAACCGTGAAGCGCTTCAGGAACGGGATCGCCTGCGCTTCGTCGCCGGTCTCTCGGGCACGCCGGCGTTCATCGTCCGGCACGAATCGGTCGGCATAGACGACGGTGGTGCCGCGCTCGCCCTTGCGGACGTTGCCGCCAAGCGACAGGGCCTGGCGGAAGGTGAGCCAGCCCTGGCTCGGGAAGCCATGAGAGATCACTGCGCCCCAGAGGATCAGCACATTGACCCCGGAGTAGCCGCGCCCGGTTGCAGCGTTGGTCGGCATGGCGAGCGGCGCCTTGGCCGCTGTCGTCCCCCAGGGCTGGACCCAGGGCAGCCGCCCGGCTTCCAGTTCGGCAAGGATCTTGCCGGTGATTTCGTCATACAGGCTCGTCCGGTCGGCGCTCGGCCGGCCGCGTGGATCACGTTTCGACATCGCGGGTCTCCGCGACGGGCGCCGGAAGCCTCTCTCCCAGCCTTCAACCCGTCACGGCACAGCCGGCCTGCACTCTCACTCTCGGGGGCGTTGCGGGGGCTCCCCGCAGAAGGGGTCGGCAGAGACAAGGCTCGGCCGTAGGGGAAGGCTTTCCCGTCAGATCCTGGTGTTGCTCAAGATACCAATCAGCGGATCATTGACTACAAATCTGCCGAGGCTGAGAGTGCCAATCAGCCGGCAGTCGGAGATGTCATGTTCCAGCGATTCGTTGAGCGTAGGGCGGAGGAGGCGCTTGCGGACACGCCGGTCGTCCTCATCGTCGGACCGCGCCGCGCCGGCAAGACGACGCTGGTGCGAAAGATGGGAGAAACCGGCTGGACCTACAGCACCCTCGACGACCAGACCGTCCTTGAGGCCGCCCAGTCCGACCCGGCCGGCTTCATCCGAGGTCTGGATCGCGCCATCATCGACGAGATCCAGCGCGCGCCCAATCTGTTGCTGGCAATCAAGAAGACGGTCGACGAAGACTATCGACCTGGCCGTTTCCTGCTCACCGGATCGGCCAATGTCCTGACCTTGCCGCGCGTCGCCGACAGCCTCGCTGGCCGAATGGAAACCATCCGGATGCTGCCCTTGGCTCGGGCGGAAATCGAGAACCGAGCGCCGACCTTTCTGGAACGCCTGTTCGAGGGGAGTTTGCGCAGCCAGAGAGACGCGATCGTCGGCGATGATCTGGTGCAACTGGCACTGCGCGGCGGCTTTCCTGAAGCGATAAGCCGTGACAGCGAACGGCGGCGACAAGACTGGGCGCGGTCGTATCTCACCTCGATCCTGACCCGTGATCTTCGCGACATCGCCGAGGTGGAAAAGCTCACCGAACTCCCGAAATTCTTGCGACTTCTGGCCGAACATTCCGGGCAGCTCGTCAACTATTCCCAACTCGCGAGCGGCATCAACGTCAACCACAGGACTGGTCAGCGCTATGTCGGTCTGCTCGAACAGGTGTTCCTGATCGCGACCCTGCAGCCCTGGTTCACCAATGCGCTAAAGCGCATCGTCAAGACACCCAAACTGCATTTCCTTGATTCCGGCCTGCTGGCCGCTGCGCGCGGGCTGACTTTTGATCGGATCAAGGCGGATCGGGGGGCGTTTGGCGCGCTGCTCGAGAGCTTCGTGTTCTCCGAAGTGCTGAAGCTGATGACGGCCTCAGACCTGCGTCTGACGCCACATCATTTCCGCGATCGGGACATGCGCGAGGTCGACATCGTGCTCGAGCGCGATGACGGCATGATTGCCGCCATCGAGGTGAAGGCGAGCGCAACTGTCAAGGCCAGCGACTTCTCGGGCTTGCGCGCACTGGCAGAGGCTTGTGGGGACCGCTTCGCGTTTGGCGTGGTTCTCTACGACAGCACGGACGTCGTGCCGTTTGGCGATCGGTTGGCAGCGGCGCCCCTGTCGTCTCTCTGGAGGTGACCCGGTGTCTCGGCCTATGAGATCACCGCAGGTGCAGCGCGCGGCGCTCGTCGAGCCATCCTTGGGATGGACCTATCTGTCCCGCGAGTCGCTGGCCCGCGCCAAGGCGCAAATGGACGTAGAATCCATGGGCGTGCGCGACGAGATCGGCTTTCTGACTATCCATCAGCGATACGCAGATCACTTCTTCCCAGGCACGTCCGTCCTGCACACTCGGGCGCGCTACGCGATCTTCGTGCCTTGGTTAGTCGAGGATCTCGCGGGTTTGACGGGACCGGCTGCCGAGCGTGCACTACGCGAACGCGAAAGGGTGCTTGCAGGGCGGCTTCGGGATGCCGGCGAATCCCAGGTGATTGGCAGTCGTGTTTTTCCCAAGCCTTCCAGTCAGCCGCCATCGACCGTTTATTGGAATGCTCTCGCGGTGTGGGGAATCCTGCGCCCGCGTCTTGACGGGCGGACGATTTCTCGGGCGCACGCGCATCGGCTGCTGAAGAGCGTGAGCGTGGCGACTGACGATGACGGACAGCCCCTCCTCGGCTTCGATCTGCCGTTCGTTCCGCTACCCAAGCGCCCGGCTGGCTGGCGCGATGGATCGATCACTCTCCAGTTGGCAGCCGCGGAGGCCACATTTCTTCGCGAACGCCTCGCGCAATTGCGCGGCAGCGGAGGGCATGAACTTTCCTTGCTCGCGCGCCTTGTTCGGACAGAGGCCGCATCACCGCCGGGAATGTGGGCCGATGAGACCCGTGCGATCGCCGGTCCCGACCGGGCGCCGCTGGCGCGTGCTCATCAGGCGGCCAATCTGGCTGGCGTGGGGCGCGCCATCTATGACGCTCTCCTCGAATATATCGTCAAGGCCTACGACAAACGGGAGACGTCAACCCGACATCGCGATCACCTCGCCTCGACTGTTGCCGAATACGGCGCCGTCGCGGCCAAACTCGATGTCGACGCGCTTGAGGCAGACATTGGCGTATTGCCGTTGAAGTTGCGCGCCGTCGTAGCGGCGACGAAGGATTGGATCGCTTCGAAGCCGACTGATCCCCGACCGCTTTTCGAGGTCTATGAGGCGGCCGAAGCACGAAAGGGGCCCCGCGCGCGGCTCCCCCTGACGCCCAATGGTCGCGCGCGGCGGCTCGAATGGGCGAACGACGAGCATGGTCTAGCTGGACCTCTCCACTATAGATGGGAGCAGGTCAGCACGCTCCTTAATGATCTGGCGGACGCCGAATGAGCGGGACGGTCGACAGCTGGCCGGCGCTCTCGTTTCTCGAGGGCCTTCGTCCCGGCCCCGACGAGAACGTCGAACTGGCCTTGCTGGCGGCCTATTCGGCGGATCTGGGGACTATTGGTGCGACGCTGCTTGCCTTGGCTGGCAAGGACACAGATGCAGGCCGTGGAAGCCCCTCCGACTTCGCCGATACGGTCGAACGCCTTCGTGGAAAGGTGCGCATCATCATTCAGCGCGGGCGGCTGGCGAAAATGCGTCGGACACCGCGTATCGCGGCGGTCCTCGACCAGTTCGTGCGCGAAGTCGATTTTGATGAAGCTATCCATAGTTGGCATCCCAAAGCCGCCCTTGTTCGCACGCGCAATGCGGGCGGGAACGTCGGCTGGCGCCTTTGGATCGGGAGCCGCAATCTAACCGAAAATGTAAACCGGGACATCGGACTGCTGCTCCTGTCCGCGGAGAAAGGCGGCGCTTTTGTCCCAGGTGCAGAAGACTTGGCGCGTGCGCTGGCCGAGAGAGCGGCGTTCAAAGGCGTACGGCCTGCTTCATTGGGCGCTACCGTCGCAAGGGTAGCTTGGCGCGCTCCGACAGGCGTGCGCGTCGAGCGGCTTCGCTGGTCGGACGGGGGTGGAGAAATGGCGGTCCCCATGCCCACGGCAGCAACGGATGAAGTCGTGGTGGTGAGTCCGTTCATCGACAAAACGTTCATCGCTCGACAAGCGCCACAGGGGTCGAAACCGACGCGCCGCGTGCTGTTGACGACAATGCGCGAGATCGAGCGGATTGGTCCCTCGCTTGCAGCGTTCGATGATCTGCTCGTGCTGGACGCACCGGACTATCCAGTCGGCGACCCCGAGCCTGATGGAGACATCGCCGTGGCGGCTTCCGATCGTGATCCGGCTGATGACGAGGAAGAAGAACTTGGTCGTGGCCTTCACGCGAAGCTGCTGTTCATGCGATCGGGACAAAAGCGGCGGCTATGGCTCGGCAGCGCGAATGCGACCATGCGCGCTTGGACTGGCCGCAACGTCGAAGTGACCGCCGAGCTGGTCGTCACGGAGCCTGTCGAGAGAGGACTGAAAGCACTTATCGGATCAGCTCGGTTGGTAGAGGCGCCCCTCGTGGAACATGCGCCCGACGCCGCAGCTCTGGAGGAGGAGGCGCTTGAGCGCGCGCGCGCACAGGTCGCGGCCCGATGGGCCGCTCAGCTCGGCTTTGACGACGAAGGCGCGCGCCTCGTGCATCGTTCCGATCTCCATCCAGGCGGTCCACATCCGGACGAGCGGAACATCGCGCTCGAGGTGAGCACGCTCCAGGGCGAATTGGTTGCGTGGCCCTGCGGGCAAACCATCGTGCCTCTGGGACCGATGCCTCCAGCGGAGCGGAGCGAGTTCGTGCGGCTGCGCGTGAGCCGTGGGGGAAAGGGGCTTTCTTGGCTGCAACGCGCGCCCGCAGATCCGCCATTTGGGGAGGATCGCGACCGCGCGGCGTTCGTTCGCTTTCTGGGCGCCAGAGGGTTCCTCTTGTGGCTGGCCGGATTGCTGGCGGACGACGGCCGCGAGGGGGAAGGAGACTGGACGCATGACGAACCACGGTATCGCGCCGATCCGGGGATAAATCTGGCGCTCGATTCCTCGCTGCCGACACTGGAGGAGATGTTGGCAGCATGGGCGCGTGATCCCGAGAAGTTTCGCCAGATCGAGCGGCGGGTATCTCAGTATCTGCCTACGGTGCTTGAGGAGGCCAGGCGGGAAGATCCTCAGACCGCGGATATGCTGCGCCGCTTCGATGATTTGTGGGGCAAGCTCTGCAGCGGGCTCGGGGTTGCCGAAATCAAGGGCAAACGCCCATGAGCGCCCCAAAGC
>JAKFVZ010000730.1 GCA_021732965.1 Reyranella sp. | reverse complement strand
CTCGCGATCATGGTGTTGTTCACCATGGCCCTCGCGATATTTCCCGACATTGCCCTCTGGCTTCCGCGCTACCTCAGCAGCTAGTCTGCTCCTCGGGGCAACGAGGGGAACTGAATGGAACCGCGGCAGGTCAGGACGGCGGCCGATGCGCTGAAGATCGTCAAGCAGCGCGGGCTCACCCACGTGAAGGTGGGCGTCCACGACATCGACGGCATCCTGCGCGGCAAGTACATCCACGTCGACAAGTTCCGCTCCGCCCTCGAGGGAGGCTTCGGCTTCTGCGACGTGGTGCTGGGCTGGGACATGAACGACCAGCTCTACGACAACGTCACCTATACGGGCTGGCACACGGGCTATCCCGACGCCAACGTCCGCATCCTGCCGGAAACGTGCCGCGAGATCGCGACCGAGCCCGGCAACCTGATGTTCCTTTGCGAGTTCGTGGGTAAAGCCGAGGAGATCTGTCCGCGCGGCACGCTTCGACGGGTGCTGGCGCGGGCGAAGAAGCTCGGCTTCGAGGTCAAGGTCGGCTTCGAGTACGAGTTCTTCGTCTTCGCCGAGACGCCCGAATCGATCCGTGAGAAGGGCTATCGCAACCTGAAGCCGATCTCGCCGGGCTTCTTCGGCTACTCGGTCCTGCGCAACTCGGTCCTGTCCGACTGGTACAAGGACCTGCTTGCGATGTGCGAGGCGATGGACATGGGCATCGAGGGCCTGCACACGGAGACGGGCGCCGGCGTGCTGGAGGCGGCGCTGCGCGTCGACGATGCGCTGGCCGCCACCGACAAGGCGGCGCTGTTCAAGATCTTCACCAAGGTGCTGGCGCAGAAGCGCGGCTGGCTCGCCACCTTCATGGCCAAGTGGTCGAAGGACTGGCCGGGCTGCGGCGGTCACATGCACATGTCGTTGTGGAAGGGCGGCAAGCCGGTCTTCTTCGACGAGAAAGCGCCGCACCGCATGAGCAAGACGATGCGCCAGTTCGTCGGCGGCCAGGCGGCGCTGATGCCGGAACTGCTGGGCATGGTCGCGTCGAACGTGAATTCCTATCGCCGCCTGATCCCGGGCTTTTGGGCGCCGACCGCGTCCACCTGGGGCGTCGAGAACCGCACGACCTCGCTGCGCGTGATCCCGGGCTCGGCCAAGTCGACCCGGGTCGAGTATCGCGTGGCCGCCGCCTACGCCAACCCCTACCTGGCGATCGCCGCCGCCATCGGCTCGGGCCTCTGGGGCATCGAGAACGGCATCGATCCCGGCGAGCCGGTCACGGGCAATTCCTACGAGAAGAACCATCCGGCGAAGTCGCAGCTGCCGCGGACGCTGATGGACGCGGCCGGACGGCTCAAGGCCTCGAAGCCCGCGCGCGATCTCTTCGGCGACGCCTTCGTAGATCATTATTCCGCAACACGCGAATGGGAAGAGCGCGAGTTCCGCAAGGCCATCACGGACTGGGAACTCGATCGATACATGGAAATCATCTGATGTCTCTTGTCGGCAACTGGAACTTTCCGACCGCTATCCGCTTCGGCGCAGGACGAATCCGCGAACTGCCTGACGCCTGCAAGGTCGTGGGGCTGAAGCGGCCGCTGCTGGTCACGGACCCGGGTCTTGCGAAGCTTCCCATGATTTCCGAGGCGACCCTCGCCCTGCGCAAGGCGGGGATCGAGGTCGCGGTGTTCAGCGACGTGAAGCCCAATCCGGTGGCCGCGAACGTCGAGGCCGGTGTGCGCGTGCTGCGGGCCGGCAAGCATGACGGCGTCATCGCCTGGGGCGGCGGCTCGGGCATCGACACCGGCAAGGCCATCGCCTTCATGGCGGGGCAGACGCGGCCGCTCTGGGACTTCGAGGATATCGGCGACTGGTACACGCGGGCCAATCCGGCCGGCATCTATCCCTCGATCGCCGTGCCGACGACCGCCGGCACCGGCTCGGAGACCGGCCGCGCCTCGGTGATCACCAATGCCGAGACGCACACCAAGAAGGTGATCTTCCATCCGAAGATGATGCCGCAACTGGTCATCGCCGATCCCGAGCTGACGGTCGGCCTGCCGGCGAAGCTTACGGCCGGCACCGGCATGGATGCGTTCATCCACTGTTTCGAAGCCTATTGCGCGCCGGGCTATCACCCCTATGCGGAGGGCATCGCCGTCGAAGGCATGCGCCTGGTGAAGGAGAATCTCGCGCGCGCGGTCAGGGATGGGCGCGACATCGAGGCGCGCGGTCACATGCTGGCGGCCTCGCAGATGGGCTCGACGGCGTTCCAGAAGGGACTGGGCGCCATCCACTCGCTGTCCCATCCGGTGGGCGCGGTGCTCGACACGCATCATGGCCTCACCAACGCGGTCGCCATGCCCTACGTGGTGCAGTTCAACCGCGCCGCCATCGAGGAGAAGGTCGTGCGTCTCGCGCGCTGGCTCGACCTGCGCACGCCGACCTTCGAGGGCTTCATGCAGTGGACGCTCGACCTGCGGCGCGAGGTCGGCATACCCCACACGCTGGCCGAACTCGGCGTGAAGATCGAGCATCTCGACAAATTCTCCGAGATGGCCGCGGTCGATCCGACGGCCGGCGGCAACCCGGTCAAGGCGGGCGTGCCGGAGATGCGCAGGATGTACGAGGCCGCCGTCGCTGGGAGGTTGTGATGGCCGCTTTCCCGACCCAGGCCCGCGTCGTCATCGTCGGCGGCGGCATCATGGGCTGCTCGACGGCCTATCATCTGGCGAAGCACGGCTGGAAGGACGTCGTCCTGCTGGAGCAGGGACGCCTGAGCGGCGGCACGACCTGGCATGCGGCGGGCCTAGTCGGTCAGTTGCGCAGCTACCAGAACCTGACGCGACTGATCCGCTACAGCACCGAGCTCTATTCGAAACTCGAAGCCGAGACCGGGCTCGCGACGGGCTGGAAGCAGTGCGGCTCGCTCACGGTCGCGCGCACCGAGGAGCGCATGACGCTCCTGCGTCGCTCCGTTGCCATGGCCAACGCGCAGGGCGTCGTGTGCGAGCCGCTGACGCCGAGCCAGGCCGGCGACAAGTATCCCATCATGCGGACCGACGATCTGGTGGGCGCGGTCTGGTTGCCGGGCGACGGCAAGGCGAACCCGACCGACATCACGCAGGCGCTGGCCAAAGGCGCGCGCAACGGCGGCGTGCGCATCTTCGAAAAGACCCGCGTAACGGCGATCGAGACGGAGGATGCTCCGTCGGGGCCGCGAGTCACCGGCGTGCAGACGACCGAAGGCCCGATCAAGGCCGAGATCGTCGTCAACTGCGGCGGCCAGTGGGCGCGCCAGCTCGGCCGCATGGTCGGCGTGACGGTGCCGCTCTATTCCTGCGAGCACATGTACATCGTCACTGAGAAGATGGAGGGCGTGCCGCGCGACCTGCCGGTGATGCGCGACCCCGACGGCTACATCTACTTCAAGGAAGAGGTCGGCGGCCTGCTGATGGGCGGCTTCGAGCCCGAGGCCAAGCCGTGGAACAAGGACGTCATCCCCGACGACTTCGAGTTCGGCATGCTGCCGGACGATTGGGACCAGTTCCAGATCCTGATGGATAACGCGCTGATTCGCGTACCGTCGCTGGAGAAGACCGGCATCAAGACCTTCATGAACGGGCCGGAGAGCTTCACGCCGGACCTGAACTACATCCTGGGCGAGGCGCCGCAGCTTCGCGGCTTCTATGTCGGTGCCGGGTTCAACTCGATGGGCATCGCCAGCTCCGGCGGCGCCGGCATGGCATTGGGCGAATGGATCGTGGCCGGCGAGCCGACGATGGACCTGTGGCCGGTCGATATCCGGCGCTTCGCGGGCTTTCACGGCAACGATGCCTGGCTGCGCAGCCGCGTCGCCGAGACATTGGGGCTGCACTACAAGATGCCGTGGCCGCAGCGCGAGCAGGAGAGCGGGCGTCCGTTCCGCCGCTCGCCGCTCTACGACCGCCTCAAGGCGCGCGGCGCGTGCTTCGGCAACAAGATGGGCTGGGAACGGCCCAACTGGTTTGCGGGCGCCGGAAAGACGCCTGAGATGCAGTACGGCTGGGGCCGCGGCGCTTGGTTCGACGCGGTGGCTGCGGAGCATCGCGCGACGCGGGAAGGCGTCACGATCACCGACGAGACCTCGTTCGGCAAGCTGCTGGTGCAGGGCCGCGATGCCGAGGCCGTGCTGCAGCGTCTTTGCGCCAATGACGTGGCCGTGCCGGTCGGTCGTACCGTCTATACCGGCGTGCTGAACGAGCGCGGCACCTTCGAGAGCGACCTCACCATCGCCCGGCTGGCGCGTGACAAGTTCCTGGTCATTACCGGCTCGGCCCAGCCGATGCGCGACATGGATTGGCTGGGCCGTCACATGCCGCCCGATGCCCACGCCGTCCTGACCGACGTGACGTCGGGCTGGACCGTGCTGTCCGTCATGGGGCCCAGGAGCCGCGAGCTGCTGCAGAAGGTGAGCAAGGCCGATCTCTCGAACGAGGGCTTTCCGTTCGCCACGATCCGCGAGATCGGCGTCGGCTATGCCACGGTGCTGGCCTCGCGCCGCACCTACATGGGCGAGCTGGGCTGGGAGCTTTACGTGCCGGTCGAGTTCGCCGTCACGGTGTTCGAGACGCTGCACGAGGCCGGTACCGAATTCGGGCTGCGCGACGCCGGCTACTACGCCGTCGAGACGCTGCGGCTGGAGAAGGGCTATCGCGCCTGGGGCCGCGAGCTGACGCCCGACGACACGCCGTTCCAGGCGGGGCTCGGCTGGGCGGTGAAGCTCGACAAGCCGGGCGGCTTCATCGGCCAGAAGGCGCTGGTGGAGGCCAAAGCCAAGCCGCTGACCCGGCGGCTCGTGTCGGTCGTGCTGCAGGACAGCGAGCCGCTGCTGTGGGGCGGCGAGGCACTGCTGCGCGACGGCCAGCCGGTCGGCGATCTCACGTCGGCGGGCTACGGCCATACGCTGCGTGCATCGGTCGGCCTCGGCTACGTGAAGCGCGCCGACGGCGCGGCAATCGACGCGGCCTGGCTGGAGAGCGGACGCTTCGAGGTCGACCTTGCCGGCACGCGACTTGCGGCGAAGGTATCGCTGCGCGCGCCCTACGATCCCAGCGGGTTGCGGACCAAGGGTTGATCGGTCGTCTTGAGGCGTGTTTCGGCCAGTTCGCCGGCCGCCTCGAGGATCGGGTAGGCCACCGTCGTGAAATGGCCGTTGATGCGCTTCAGGTCGCGGATCACGTCCATGTGGATCGAGCTGGTCTCGATCGATTCCGGCCTTCCCTCGCGCAGCCGGGCATAGTGGCTGTCGGCGGCATGCGCCTCGGCCTCGCGGATGGAGGCTTTCTCGGCCACGAGGCGTCTCGCCAGGGTGATGTCGCGGGTCGTGAAGACGTTCAGCGCCAGCCGCAGATTGTCGAGCACGCGGGCATGGAAGGCGCGCAGCTCCGCCGTGCCCTCGGCCGAGAAGGCGTAGCGATTCCTGATCTTCTTGGCGGCTAGTTCCATCAGGTTCTTGTCGATGATGTCGCCGGCATGTTCGAGATTGGTCACGAAGGTCAGGATCTCGACGTAGCGCCGGCCGTCCTCCTCGCCGAGTTCGGTGCGTGAGGTCTGGATGAGGTAGAGTTTGATCGCCTCGTAGAGGCTGTCGACGGCATCGTCCGCGGCCTCGATCGACTTCATGGCGCGCGCATCGTTGCGCTCGAAGACGTCCATCGTCTGGCGCAGCATGTCGGCGACCTTGTCGCCGAGATTGAGCGTCTCGCGCATGGCGCAGGCCAGCGCCTCGGCCGGCGTGTCGAGCACGTTGGGATCGAGGTTGCGTGGCTTGCCCGGGTCGTCG
>JAKFVZ010000738.1 GCA_021732965.1 Reyranella sp. | reverse complement strand
GGCACCGGCGCCAGCCATGTCGGCCAGCCGCCGACCCAGCCCGCCATCGATGCGGCCGCGGCGCGCGGCTATGACATCACCGGCATCCGGGCCCGCCAGATCACGGGCGAGGATATCGCACGTTTCTACTATGTCCTGGGGATGACCCGAGGGCATCTGGTCGAGATGCGCTGGTTGGCGCCGCGCGATCTCGTCGACAAGCCGCAGCTCCTGATGAGCTTCGCCCCGCCGCTCGGCATCCTCGACATTCCCGATCCCTTCGGCGGCACCGCGGACGACTACGAGCGCGCCATCGGCATGATCGAGTCCGCGACCCGCGGCCTGCTGGCCCGGCTGACGCCGCAGGTCAAAAGGGCCATTTGAGGCCCAGCTCGCCAAAGCGGTTCAGCACGTTGAAGGTGAGCCGCGACACGTCGTTGTCGAACTTGTTGTGGGGCAGGCTGCCGCAATAGGTGATCGAGCCAACGGAGAAGACCGCGCCTCCCCGGGGCTTCTCGATATAGGTCATGTCGGCGCGGATGAGCTGCTCCAGCGTCTGGCCGGGAATGGTCGTGGTGAAGCCCAGCCGCTCCTCGTGCACGACGACGAAGTTCCTGCGGTCGTGACCTTCCGAAGAGGCCAGCACCACGGCGTTGAGGGGACTGCCCAGCCGATGGTCGAGCCGGTCGAGTTCGAAGCCCGCCGCGCCGCCACCCGAGAAGCCATAGCCGCCGAACAATTCGTCCTTCACGCCCTCGAACACCCAGGCATGGGTGTTGTCGCGCGCCGCCGGTGATTGCCGGTAAGAATCGCCCACGAAGGTGCCCTGGCTCGAGAAGCCGATGCCGCACAGGAGATTGGGCGCGCGGTCGGAACGCCGCCACAGGCCGCCATAGGCGCCGTCGAACGAATGGTAATATTCGCCGGGCTCGGCGGCCCAGGTGCGGATGCCGCCCTCGGTGCGCCGCACCTCGATGGCACCCGGCACTTTCGGCGACAGCGCCACGCGCCAGTAGAAGCCGTTGCCGCCGAGATACATCAGGCGGCCGCCGGTTTCGGTATAGGCCTGCAGCGCGTCGAGCGTGCCTTCGGTGTGATATTCCGGATGCGAGCCGGTCAGCACGACCTTGTAGGACGCCAGCAGCTCGACGCCCTTTTCGTCGAGGTCGTGGTCGGTGATCACGTCGAAGGCGACGCCCATGCGGTCGAGCCAGCCGGTGAGATGCGTGTCGGCCGGCAGATGGCGCAGGCCCGAGCCCGCCTCGTCGTTGAAGCTGAGATAGTTCGGCCGCCAGGTCAGCAGCGGACGCAGGCGCGAGGAGTAGGCCACGCCCGATCCGTCGCGGTGATGGTTATAGGTCGAGAGGCCGTAGTCGCGATGTTCGTCGGGGTTGTGCGGATAGGCCTTCCAGTCGGCGACGCGCTTGCGGAAGGCATCGTCGTACATGCCGCGCGAGAAGTTGGAATAGACCTGATAGGTGAAGGTCGCGGCGAGGTAGCAGACCTTGGCCTGCGGCTTGCCGACCTGCGGGCGCACGACGAACGGAATCACGTCGCGCTGCGTGCCGCAGGTGAGCTGCATGCCGTAGATGCCGCTCCTCATGTCCTTCGGGATGGTGAAGCTGAAATCGTCGAGCCAGCCGCAATCGTGCAGGTCGTCGTCGTGGAAATGGATCGCCGCGTAATGATGCGGCGCGCGGCGCCAGTCGCGCTCGGCGCCAGTCCACGCCGAACCCTTCATCGCGCGGGTCGGCAGGTTGACCAGGGTGCCGTGCAGGCCATTCGGGCCGGTATCCTCGATCTCCATCGAGTCCATGCGGCGCGTGAAATCCCAGGCCGCGAAGCCCTGGATGCGCGGCGCCTCGATCTTGCCGTTGAAGCAGCGTTGCGTCGGCCGGTCGGCAGCGGCTTCCGCGCCGATCATCACCGGCGCCGCGACATCCAGCGCCGGGCTGGATGCCTTGCCGGTCGCTTCGCCCTCGTCATCGGTGCCGAAGGCGCGGGCCAGCGGCTGCTGGCCGACGCGCAGCGTTCCGGTCTCCGGATCGGCACTCGCCCAGACGCGATACCAGATGCGTCCGCGCAGCTTCTTGCCGACCACGACGCGATCCTTGCCGGTCTCCAGCGCCATGCCGTCGGGCGTCAGGACCAGCGCGAAGCCCGCGCCGGTGGCGGGATCGCGGCGTGAGACGATTGTCTGCGGCCCGTCCTCGGGCATGGTGGGCCAGATCAGCGCCTCGACCTGCAGCGATGCCGGCAGCCTCGCTTCTCTCGCCTTCTCGACCAGGCCGTAGGAGCCGGGCCATGCATGCTGGACACGCGAGGCGAAGCGGCCGTCGAACAATTCGGACATGTCCTCGAGCTTGGGCGGCGGCCCGCCGGGATTGGGATCGCCGCGCACGATACGGACCAGCATGGCGTGATAGGGGGAGGAGGCCGCACTCGAGACCTTGAAGGCGATTTTCTCGCCGCTCCGTACCGATATGCGATCCGAGTAGCCAATCAATCCTGCGGTCACATTTATCTCCCAATTGCCGGGCGATATAGTCGCCTGAAACCAGGGAGCTTTGCCATGACCAATAAGACAGTAGGACGCCGCGGCCTCATCGCGGGCGCCCTCGCCGTGCCTCTCGCCGCCCCGATGCTGGCCCGCCACGGGTGGGCGCAGTCCACCTATCCCAACAAGCAGGTCCGCGTGGTCGTGCCCTTCGCGCCGGGCGGAACGACCGACCTTCTGGGTCGCATCGCCTCGGCGCATCTCCAGGAAGTCTGGGGCCAGACCTTCGTGGTCGACAACAAGAGCGGCGCCGGCGGCAATGTCGGGGCCGAGATCGTCGCCAAGTCCCCGGCCGACGGCTACACGCTGCTGCTCGGCACCGTCGGCACCGCCGTCACCAACCAGTTCCTCTACAAGAACATGCCCTACGACAGCGTGAAGAGCTTCGCGCCGGTGGCGCTGTTCGGCGAGGTCGCGAACGTGCTCGCGGTGCATCCCGACATGCCGGTCAAGACCGCCAAGGAATATGTCGAGTATTGCAAGAAGCAGGGCCCCAACAAGGTGAGCTTCGGCTCTCCGGCAATCGGGGGCACCGGTCACCTGGCGATGGAGTATTTCCAGTCGCTCGCGGGCTTCAAGGTCGAGCATGTCGTCTATCGCGGCAGCTCGCTGGTGCTGAAGGACCTGCTGGCCGGGCACATCCCCAGCACGATGGACAATCTGCCGCCTTACCTGCCGCACATTCAGTCCGGAACCCTCCGGGCGTTGGGCGTGAGCTCGGGCAAGCGCTGGTTCGCGCTGCCGGACACGCCGACCATCGCCGAGCAGGGCTTCGCGGGCTTCGACGCCGCGCCCTGGTGGTACGTGGCCGCGCCGGCCGGCACGCCTCCGGAGATCGTGAAGAAGCTCTCGGACGAGCTGGTGAAGGCGTCCAAGCAGCCGGACGTGATCAAGAAGATTCGCGACGCCGGTGCCGCCGAACTGGGCGGATCCTCGGAAGACCTCTCCAAGCACATGACCGCCGAGTACGCGAAGTGGAAGAAGGTCGTCGAGGCCGCCAAGCTGGAGCCGCAATGAGCCGTCCCGACCTGAAGGGAAAGATCCAGACCGTTCTCGGGCCGATCGAGCCCGGGAAGCTGGGGCGCACGCTGATGCACGAGCATGTGCTCTGCGACATCCGCCCGCCCGGCACGCGCTCCGACAATGATCTCGGCCCCGAGATCACGCTGGAGAATACCTGGCAGATCAACTACGGCCGCGGCATCAAGCGCGCCGGCCGCAAGTACATGCTCGACCTCGAGGACATCGCCACCCGCGAGGTGGCGATGATGAAACACGAGGGCGGCGATGCCATCGTCGAACTCTCCTGCGGCGGCCTCTCGCCCGATCCGAACGGCTTGCGCCGCATCGCGGCCGGCACGGGCGTCCATCTCGTGATGGGCTGTGGCTATTACGTGAACGACTACCAGGATCCGAAGAACCACGATCGCTCGGTCGAGGACTTCGCCGCCGAGATGATCGGCCAGATCCACGACGGCGCCTGGGGCACCGATGTGTGCGCCGGCATGATCGGCGAGATCGGCTGCCAGTCGCCGTGGACCGACACCGAGAAGCGCGTGATGCGAGGCGCGTTCATCGCCGCGACCGAGACCGGCGCCGCGATCAACGTCCATCCCGGACGCGACCCCGACCAGCCGCAGGAGATCGCGGATTTCGCGCAGGCCGCGGGCTTCCCGACCGAGCGCATCGTCATCAGCCACATCGACCGCACCATCTTCGACGAGCCGCGCCTGCTGAAGCTGGCTGAGTCGGGCGTGACGGTGGAGTTCGACCTGTTCGGCCAGGAGTCGAGCTATTACGGCCTGTCGGACATCGACATGCCCAACGATGCGACGCGGCTCAGGCTGATCCGGGCGCTGATTTCCGCGGGCCATCTCGAGCGTGTCGTGATCAGCCACGACATCTGCTACCGCACCCGGCTCGCAAGCTTCGGCGGCCACGGGTATGGCCATATCTTCCGCAACGTCGTGCCGATGATGAAGAAGCGCGGCTACAGCGAGGCCGAGATCGACGCGATCCTGGTGGGCAACCCGCGGCGGCTGCTGACGTTCGTCTGAACTTCAAGCGTCACTGCCAATAGTGTGTCATCCCTCGCTGCGCTCGGGATGACAGAATTCTAAATGCACGGATTGCGGGCCGGAGGCCGCGGCACGGCCAGTGCGTCCTTGAACTCTTGTCGATATTTCTCAAGCTCGGCATTCAGTGGGATGAGTTCATCTTCGCGCTGCTGCCGGCAGACCCGGTTCTGCTCGGGGGGAAGGCCGGCGGCTTTGATGCCTGCCGCGGCCTTGGCCTTTCGTTCCTCGATTGATTTTTCAAGGTCGGCCTTGCTGATGGGACGGAGGCTGTTTGCGGCGATGAATGTGTTCGCGGCGTTGATCTGTTCGTCGAGCATCTGTCGGAGCTGCGGGAACTCGCTGGGATAGCAAAGGTCCGCTGCGATCTTCAGCACGACCGCCATGTTCCAATAGCAGAGTACCGCCTTGCCGGAATGGTCGATGCTGGTCTCGCCGTCCTTGTCGATTATGACGGTGACGCCCCCGCGTTTGATCTCGACCTTGTCGCCGTTGCGGATGACCTCTGTCCCCGGCTGTTTGGCGATCGCGTCGAGATCGAGCGGCTGGGCCTGGGCGGTGCTGGCGGCGAGAACGAGTACAAGGGCGAGGCGACGGATCATGCGGGCTCCTCCGGCGCCACCGTAGCAGAACTATCGATGCCCGGTACAACCTAATGGTTGCAATCGTCAGAAGGTCAGATCGTAGGTCGCCTCGGCCGTATAGATCGGCCCGCTGCCACCACTGCGGCTCGAATAGAGCGAGAAGTGCTCGGCAATCCACGGCTCCAGCCGAAGGGTGCCGTGGCTCGCCATGAATTGCGCGATGTGATGGCCAGTCTCGGCGCCGACGGGGAAGCGTGCCAGGGTCACGTGCGGGCGGTACTTGCGACGCTCGACTTCGATGCCGCAGTTGCGCGCGACCGTCGTTACTTTCTGTTGCAGCCAGTCGAGTCGGTCGCTGCGTTCGACCAGAGCAACGAGGGCGCGGGGTTGCTTGCAGTTGCTGAACTCGTCGACGCCGGCGACGGTCACGGCGAAGGGTGGTCCGGCGATGTCGGCCAGTTCCTCCTCGAAGTCGCGCATCGTGCCGCCCTGCACCTCGCCCGCGAAGCAGAGCGTGACGTGCAGATTCTCCTGCGGCACCCAGCGCGCATCGGGCACGCCCGACTGCAGCGCCGACAGCGCGTCGGCGATCTAGTCAGGGACGGGCAGGGCGACGAACAGACGC
>JAKFVZ010000263.1 GCA_021732965.1 Reyranella sp. | reverse complement strand
CCGTATACCGGCGCCTCCCCGAGGCGCGCGACAACCAGCACAAGAAGGTGTGGCGCGGCATGCTGGGCGATCTCACCCAGCGCGAGGACGAGCTGGGCGGCAAGACGGTGCTGATCGTCGGCATGGGCCGTATCGGCAGCCATCTCGCCAAGCTCGCCAAGGCCTTCGACATGAAGGTGATCGGCGTGCGTCGCGATCCGAAGGCGGGCACCAACGGCGCCGACGAAATCTACGGCATGGAAGATGTGGTGAACCTGGTCCCGCAAGCCGACATCGTGGCGCTGACCTGCGCGCTGACGCCCGAGACGACCGGCCTGATGAACGCCGCCGCGTTCGCCGCCATGAAGCCGTCGTCGGTTTTCGTGAACGTGGCACGCGGCAAGGTCGCGGACGAGGCGGCCCTCATCAAGACAATGGAGGGCAACAAGATCTGGGCGGCGGCTCTCGACGTCACCGCCGAGGAACCGTTGCCCGCAGCGTCGCCGCTCTGGACTCTGCCGAATGTCTTCATCACCCCGCACACCGCGGGCGAGACTCGCGCCTATGAAGACAACGTGATCGACATCCTGATCGAGAACCTCGACCACCTGTGGCGGGGCGAGACAACGCTCCGCAACCAGGTTCTGTAGGCCGGCTTCCAGGCCTACCGCTCGAGAAGGACGAGCTAGTCCTTGTCCTTCTTGTTGCCGCCGCCGTTGTTGCCGCGCTGAGGCTGCTGCTGCGGAGGCTCGGCCTTCGGAGGCTGGGCAATCTGCTGCTGCTGGGGAGCCGGCGCCCGGGTCTCCTTGTCCTTCGGCTGCGGCTGCTGTTGCGGCTGCGGACGCGGGGGCTGAGCCTGCTGGGGTTGTTTCTGAGGCTCGGCCCGCGGCTGGGGCGCGGCCTGACGCGGCGCTTCCTGGCGGGGCGCAGCCTCGGGCTTCGGCGCCGGCTGCGGTGCAGCCTGCTTCGGCTGATCCGGCGCCGCCTGCTTGCGCTCGTCCTGACGGGAATCCGGGCGAGACTGCGGAGCGGTCGGCTTCTCGCCCGTCGGGGCGGCCTGTTTCGGCTCACTCGGCTTCGCTTCGTCACGCTTCGCCGGCGACGGTTCAGGCGAGGCCAGGGCCGGTTTCGGCGGCGCGGGCGCCGCTTCCTTCGGCTGGTTGGCGGCCGGCTTGACGGGCTCCTGCTTCGCCTGCTCGGGCGCAGCCTTGTTCGTCTCCTTGAGCGCCGGCGGCGCGGCACCCTGACGGGGCTGCAGCGGCGGGGTGGCCGGCTTGGCCGTCTTCACGTCGGGGCTTTCGGCGGTCCTGGCCTTTGCATCGGTGCCGGCCTTGGCGTCCCCCGCCTTGGTGTCCGTCGAAGCGATCTTCGGGCCGGGTGCGGCAGCCTTCTTCGGCTGGTCGCTCGCGGCCGGCCTGGCGAGCGTCGGCATGTCGGCCACGGCCGTCTTGGCGACCGCAATGTCAGCCGTCTTCGACTTGGCATCGGTCTTGACGTCCGCGACGGCGGCAACGGAAGCGGTCGGTGCCGGCGGGGCGGACACGGGCGCCACCGCAGCCTTTGCGATCTTGTCGGCGGCGACATTCAGCACGGCGCGCTGCACCGGCTGCGAACGTACGAAGGCCTGTGACGGCACGACGGTCGCGAAGCGCTGATTGGCCAGCACCGAGTTCTGGCCGGCCATGTAGGCTTCGCGGCGCTGCGCCCGTTCCCAGCGATCGTTCAGGTCGCGATCCTGGATCGCCGCGGCGCGGTTGATGCGCTGATAGTAGTCGCGGTTGGTCGTGTAGGGCGGGACATAGACTTCACGCGGTCCCAGCGGGAACCAGCCCACCGGGCCGGCATTGCGACCCTGGTTGCCGAGCTGCGCGGCCAGTTCGAGGCCGCCCACGAAGGCGACCAGCGCCGGCGCATAGACCGGACGCTGCTCGCGCTGCGGCGGCACCCAGACCCAGCGATTGTTGCTGTTGGCCCAGCGGCCGTAGTGGTACGGCGCGAAGCCCCAGGGCTGCTCGTCGATCCAGGTCCAGCCCCACGGCTTCACATAGGACCAGTGGCCGGTGCGATAAGGCGCCCAGCCGGCCGGCGTGGACCGCGGCACCCAGACCTGGCCGTAGCTGCCGTCGTTGATCCAGTTGCCGTAGGCGTTCAGGTCCTCGTAGCCCGTCATGCCGGCGGGCACATATTGCGGCTGCTGGTCGTAGCTCACCTGCCGATCGCGCGCGGCCCAGGAGGCGGCCGGCGCCGGAGGGGCGGCCTGGACGGTCCTGAGCTGCAGCGCGCTGCCGTCGCCGAAGACTTCGCCGACTTCACCGGCACGCACCGCCAGCGTCTGGCCGTTGAGACCCTGGATCTGAGCGGCGCCCGAGCGCACGCCGAGCCGTGTCGGATCCTGCGTTGAGCCCGCCTCGATATAGTAGTCGCCCTGCTGCTGCAGGGTGATTGTGCCGCGGGGCGTCACGATCTCGTAGGGTTGCGCGGCATCCATCGCGAAGCTCTTCACGTCGACGCGGCCCTGCGCCAGTTGCAGGCGCACCTGGGCGTCGTCGATCTGGGTCATGTCGAGTTCGGTGGAGCCATCCATGCGGATGCGCGTGCCCGCCAGGGAAACTTCGCTGCGCGCGCTGGGTTCGGTCCAGATTGCGTCGCCGGTGGTGAGCGGCGTGTTGACGATCGCCTTCGTCCAGCCGCTCTGCTCGTCGTCGTGGAAGGAGACCGTTCCGTCCACGAACGCGAGGCGTCCGACGCGGCCCGGAGGCTCGCTTTGTGACTGCGCCGTGGCGGAAAAGGTCACGAGTGAGGCGCCGACCACACCGGCCAGGACCTTCCACGCCGCACGACCGAAGACTTCGCCCATTCGGGACCTCCTGCTAGGCTAGGTCACGAGAACGTCCGCCCGGTACCGCGGTTGCACGCACCGGGAGAAACAAGGGGAGAAGATCATGAGCGTCGCCGATCCGCACCGCGTCGTCCTGACGGGCGAGAATCCGTTCCTTCGTCTCAGCGAGAAGGACGGCGATCCCAATTCGACCGATGCCAGCTACTGGCGAATCCTGTTTTGCCCGGCCGGTCCCGGCCATGTCCTCTATCTCAAGAGTGAGCTGACGCACGGCCACTGGCGCATCTATTCCGACAACATCGCCATGGCGCGCTGGCTGCAGCAGACCGTGCAGGGCATGCTCAATCCCGAGCTGAAGGACCTGTCGATCCCGGTGATCGACGCCGATTTCAGCAAGGCCGGCGACCCGCGCTACTTCTGGACCGAGTACGTCTCGGCCGCCGACGCCGAGATCGCGCTGACCTGGCACGACATCGGCGATCCGCTGCTGATCCACACCGAGCCCAACAAGGAACCGAACCCGCGCCCCTACGGCGTCTGCACCGTCCTGGTGCCCGCGCTCTCCGGCCGGTTGACGCTGAACGGTCAGCAAGCCCGCGGCAAGCCGTGGCCCCGCGAACGCGAAGGCCGCCCCTTCAGCACCTCGGCCCTGGCCTTCTCGGAGAGCTGGACGGAACAGCGCTGAGGCTCATCGTGCTGATGTACATAATGGAAGCGCGTTAAAAAACAGGCCTCACCCTGAGGAGCGCTCCGCAGGAGCGCGTCTCGAAGGGTGGGCACGAGCACCATGTCTGTTGCCCATCCTTCGAGACGCAGCCTGCGGCTGCTCCTCAGGATGAGGTCAAGTGGACGCTCAGTTTATGGCGCGAAGCCGTAGGCCTTGGCGAGTTCGGCGTAGCTGTCGCGACGGACCTGTTCGTCGTGGGTCCAGGTGACGACGGCCATCTCGTCGACTCCGACCTGTTCCTTCAGTTCGGTGATGCGGGCCGCGACCTCGGGGCCGGTACCGACGAAGGAGTCCTTGCGGAACTGATCCATCTTGGCGCGCTCGAAATCGGCGAGCGGCGCCTGTGCCGCCTCGTCGGGCGGCAGCAGCGGACCCAGGATGTTCTTGTCCCGATTGATGCGGCTCAAGGCCCGTGACGTGAAATGGTACTGCGCCTTTTCCGCCGTATCGGCGGCCAGCGCCCAGACGCAGAGGGCGGAGCGCGGCTCGGGATGCCGTTCGCTGGGGCGATAGGTTCGCTTGTAGAGGTCGATGGCGCGTTGGCCGCCGGCGCCGTCGCTGAAGAACCAGGCATAGCAGTAGGGCAGGCCGAACAGGGCCGCGACCTGAGCGCCGTAATCGGAGCTGCCGAGGATCCAGACTTCCGGCGCCGTCGCGCCTTGCGGGAAGGCCTTCACCGCGGCGAAGGGATGGCGGTCGACCAGCGGTTCGTTGTGCACCCAGGCGATGAGGTCGCGCACGTCGGCGGGGAAGTGCTCGGGCCGCTCGTTGGCCGCGGGATTGAGCGCAAACGCCGTGCGGCCGTCGGAACCCGGCGCGCGGCCGAGGCCCATGTCGATGCGGCCCGGCGCCAGCGCGTCGAGCACACGGAATACCTCCGCCACTTTGAACGGCGAATAGTGCGGCAGCATGATGCCGGCGCTGCCGATGCGGATGCGCTGCGTGGTGGCGGCGATCGCGGCCATCACGATCTCGGGCGCGGTGCCCACGATGGTCGGATGGTTGTGATGCTCCGACACCCAGAAACGCTCGTAGCCCAGCGCCTCGCAGTGCTGGGCGAGCGCCACGGTGTTGCGGATCGAGTCGCCGTGCGGCCGTCCGGAGACGGCGATCGACTGGTCGAGGACGGAAAGGCGGAAAGGACGCGACATGGAGCGGAGATGGGCCTTGCCGTCTATTCCGGCAAGGTCGCGATCATATAGAGCGTCTGGAGCTGCTGCGTCGGCCGCGCATTCTTGCCGAACACGTCGCTGAAGATCGTGGCGATCTGGCCCGACCGGTAGATGTGGCTGAGCGCGCGGTCCACGGCGAGGCGGAACGGGCCTTCGCCCAGCTTCAGGGCGAGCGCGAAGGGCTCGAGGCTGAGATAGGTGTTGGCCAGCAGAATCTTCGCGGCGTCCTTGTGATCCTTGATCATCGCCGTAAGCATCGCGCCGCCGGCGAAGTAGGCCGAGATCTCGCCCTTCTCCAGCGCCGTCATGGCCGCGGTGAAGTCGGTGAAGGGCACGACGGTCGCGTTGACGTGGATCGAGGCAAGCGCTTTCTTGAGTTCCTCCTCAGTCAGCGTGCCGGCGACGGCGCCGATCTTCTTGCCGGCGAACTCCTGCATGTCGCGCGGGCCATCATTGCGGATGGCGAAGGTCGTGCCATCGACGAAGGTGGTGATGGAAAAATCGACCACGGCACGGCGGTCGAGCGTCTCGGTGAGCGAGTCGCAGAGCAGGTCGATCTTGCCCTGCTTGATCATGTCGAGGCGGTTCTCGGTGGTGACCGGCACGAACTCGATCTTGAGGCCGGGGAGCTTGAGCTGCCGGGCGATGTCCTTGGCGACGGCCTCACAGAGCTGGACCATGAAGCCGTTGGGCGCACCGTTGGCGCCCTTGTAGGCGAAAGGATGCGCATTCTCTCTGAAGCCGCCGCGCAGGACGCCGGTCTTGGCGATGTCGTCCAGCGTGCCGGCCCAGGCGCTGCTGGCGGCCAGGAGGCTCGTTGCCAGCGCAAGACCACTCAGGAATCGCTTCATCTCGTCCCTCTTCGAATGAGGGCGGAACAATCCGCTATTCGGTCACGCGTGGCCACTGGAAATCCGGAAGGCGGGGATTGTAGCGGCTTGTAGCGCCGCGTCCTGCGGGCCAAACTCCCGGCCCAATTTCTGGACCCCCGGAGGACCCGTATGTCGACCGCCACTGCCGAAATGAAGACCCAGGCCCCGCCGGCCAATACCTATAGGCCCAAGGGCATGCTGATCGGCGGCAAGTGGGTCGAGAGCGCCTCCGGCGCGCGCATCACCCT
>JAKFVZ010000271.1 GCA_021732965.1 Reyranella sp. | reverse complement strand
CTCTATGAGCGCCAGTGCACCGGCGCCGGCTCGACCTTCTCGTTCGACATCAAGGGCGGCGAGAAGGAAGCCTTCGCCTTCCTGAACGCGCTCAAGATCTTCAAGCTCGCGGTGAGCCTCGGCGGCACCGAGTCCCTCGCCAGCCACCCCGCCGCCATGACGCACTCGGGCGTCCCCCAGGACGTCCGCGACCGTATCGGCGTTTTAGACACCACGATCCGGCTGTCGGTGGGCATCGAGCACCCGGACGATCTGATTGCGGATCTGACGCAGGCGTTGGGGGCGGTGGGAAGAGATTGAAGAATGCCGCTTGATCACACTTAAGAGCTTTCTCAGGACTTCAAAGCAGGCGCATCTTTTGGTTGAGCTAGAATGGCAACTCGACCTTCGCCAGCTCCATCCGTTCATGGATTCCCTCGACTAGGCGGCGTACAAGTTTTGCCAAGTCCCTAACGTAACCAGCAGTGAACACGGTAAGTCGATTACCAGAAACATCGAAGCCGTTTCTATGTACACAATCGTGCCGTCGCTGGACCGCCACGAACAATCGTTCCTTCCCTGTTCCAAGAATTTTAAACAAATCGATATCGAGCGCGACTTTGTATAGCGCATCGGCCTTCGCGAGATTATGCCAACGCACATCCCGTAAGTATGTCCGGATGCGATTTTTGATCCAGTCAGGATTCTTCGCAACCTCCACTAATCCTACCTTCTCTCGCCTTAACTCGTCATCCGAAGTGAGCAACTTGGTGAAGACGCGTTCGTTGGTTTCGACTGCATTCAACAACGTGTCCGCCAAGTAGGCTTCCAGTGCTCCGATGTAATGAGCAAAGACCATACGATTTATTAGGTCCGCTCCATCGAATGGAGATCCTTGTTCCTCAAGAACCTCAGTGAGCTGCGCGTCAGATTGCACGAATATCTCGTAAGGACTTTCGGGAGTGGCATAATTCTCCCATTCGTCTGACGAGTATGATGGCGTGCCCACGCGAACTTTCCGGTCTGGGTAGTCCGGAAACTCCAAAGAGCAACTGTGAGGACCCGACCACGCGGAAAAATGAAACTCAGTCCCACACCCCGGGCAACTCGCGTAAGTGTCGCCAAACACGGTCATATCTGAACCGTCTTCGGCGGCGTAATTCGGTTCGGGCACGGGCACAGTAGTGGCCACTTCGCTTGAGCACTCGGGGCAATCAAACTCGGCCTCTACCTGGTAACGCGGCATCATGGACCTTGCTGGACTATTGGTTCGACAAGCTTCGTACCACGCTTCTTCAATCTCGGTGATGCCACTTCTACGATCCAACAATCCCATGCGTAACGTTCAAAACCGTCAGAATGAACTGTCACGACATAGTTGTTGAAGCTGCGCGCTCAACCGGAAGATCGAGAAGGCGACCTAGGCTTGCATTGACTGATGTTGTGAGTTACATGTAACTACCAATGGGAAGCAATAGATGCCGACAGCAAGGAAGCCCAAGCCCACTCGGGTGAAGGTCCAGGAGCACCGCGACCGACTGCGCGCGCAGGGACTTCGGCCGATCCAGATTTGGGTGCCGGACGTGCGGGCGGCGTCGTTCCGAAAGGAAGCGCATCGTCAGTCCCTGGCGGTCTCGCGGAGCGCGCAGGCGCGTGAGGATCAGGCGTTCATCGACGCGGTATCGGACTGGCAGGACGAGTGAAGCGCGGCGAGGTCTGGACCGTCTCGGGCGGCAAGGACTATGCGGGGAAGCCGCGGCCGGTGGTGATCCTGCAGGACGACACCTTCGACGCGACTGACTCCATTACGATCTGCACGTTCACGACCGATCCCACCGAGGCACCCTTGTTCCGGCTGGCCGTCGAGCCGAACGAGCGCAACGGGCTGCGCTCGCCGTCGCGGCTGATGGTGGACAAGATCACGACGGTTCCGAGGTCGAAGGTCGGCGAGAAGATCGGGCGGCTCGACGACGAGGACATGGTCCGCCTCAACCAGGCGGCAATGGTGTTTCTCGGCCTCGCCGTCTCGCCGCGTCAGAGTCGGACGCGGCAGTAGCGACCGCCGTTACCGCTGCACCGCCCCCTCCCGCGTCTTCCACAGGGACCAGGCGATGCCGGTGGCAATCAGGCCGAAGGTGACGGCGAGGCTGGCGACCGGCGGGAACTTGGCGTCGCCCAGGAGGAAGTCCGAGACGAAGATCTTGGAGCCGATGAAGACCAGCACCGCCGCAAGCGCATGCTTCAGGTAGTGGAAGCGGTCGATCATGGCCGACAGTGCGAAGTAGAGCGCGCGCAGGCCCAGCACCGCCATGATGTTCGAGGTGTAGACCACGAACGTGTCGGTGGTGATGGCGAAGATCGCCGGCACCGAGTCGACCGCGAACACCAGGTCGGCGAGGTTGATCACCACCAGCGCGAGGAACAGCGGCGTCGCGGCCAGCGCCATCCGGCCGGTGCGCTCGTCGGCCCGGAAGACGAAGAACTTGTCGCCGTGCAGCTCTTTCGTCACCCGCATGCGCCTGGAGATCCAGCGGATGGCGGCATTGTTGGCGAGGTCGGGCTCCTGGTCGGTCGTGAAGAACATCTTGATGCCGGTCACGATCAGGAAGGCGGCGAAGAGGTAGAGCACCCAGTACGCTTCGCTCACCAGCGCCGCGCCCGCCGCGATCATCAGGCCGCGCAGCACGATCACGCCGATGATGCCCCAGAGCAGCGCGCGGTACTGGTACTTCGCCGGGATGGCGAAGAAGGTGAAGATCAGGCTGATGACGAAGATGTTGTCGATCGACAGCGCTTTCTCGATGAAGAACCCGGTGAAGTACTGCATGCCGAGGTCGGCGCCCTTCTCGACCCAGACCCAGGCGCCGAAGGCCAGAGCGATCGAGATGTAGAAGGCCGAGAGCTTCAGCGATTCGGCGATGCCCATCACCCGGTCCTCCTTGTTTAGGAGGCCGAGGTCGAAGGCGGTGAGCAGTGCCACCAGGCTCACGAAGGCCAGCCAGAACCAGACTGGCGTGCCGAGGAAGGGCTGGACCAGAAACTCGGTCATGCGGGGGCCCGGTGAATGCGGCGGCTCATGGTGCGTCGTCCTCTGCGATGAGACGTCCGACATGGGCGGCGGCGGGCGATTGCAGAAATAGATTTGACGGGCCTCTTTCAATAGCTTCAGACTATCGCCCCGCATGACCACGCTGCGCCAACTCTCCTATCTGGTGGCCCTGGCCGACAGCCGCAGCTTCCGGCGAGCGGCGGACGCCGTGCACATCGCCCAGCCGACCCTCAGCCAGCAACTGCGGGCGCTCGAAGCGCGCCTCGGCGTCACCCTGGTCGAGCGCAACGAGAGCCCGGTCCAGCTCACGCCGATCGGGCGGGACCTGGTGACGCGCGCGCGGCGCATCCTGCTCGACGTCAAGGATGCCGAGGAGATGGTGCGGCGCTCGCGGGCCGGCATCGCCGGCACGATCCGCTTCGGCGTCACGCCGACGCTCGGCCCCTACCTGATGCCGCGCATCGTGGCCTCGCTGCACCGGCGGTTTCCCGACCTGCGCCTCTACATCCGCGAGGGTATTCCCGACGAGCAGGCGCGCGAGCTGTCGCGCGGCGAGCTCGACATGGTGCTGTCGCCGCTCCCCGTCTCCGGCAGCGACCTGCACATCGAGCCGCTGTTCCGCGAGCCGCTGCACATCGTCTGCCCGCCCGAGCATCCGCTGGGCCGGGCCGCCAAGGTGCGCCGCGCCGATCTCGCGGGCATCGGCTTCCTGAGCCTCGACCGCCGCCACCATGCCCATCGCCAGGCGCGCGAGATTTGCGACGACCTCAAGGCCACGCTGCTGGAGGATTACGAGGGCACCAGCCTCGACAGCCTGCGCCAGATGTGCGGCTCGGGCCTGGGTTTCGCGATCCTGCCGGAGCTCTACCTGCGCTCCGAGGTCGGCGGCACCGACATGGTCACCCGCCTCGCGATGGCCGGCTGGAGCGCCAGCCGTTCCCTCGCCGCGGTGTGGCGCCACGGCTCGGCCTACGCCGACAGCTACGCCACCATCGCCGAGACGATCGCCACCGAGGCGAGGACCATCCTCGCGGGACCGGCGCTTTAACAAGCCGCTTCGACTTGGCTATCAGGGATCAATTGCTTCCCCATTCAGATGGGGAAGTGCCCCGTCATACGGGGCGATGGGGTCATGGGCCGAGCAAAGCCATGACCCCTCCGACGGCGTAAGACGCCGCCACCTCCCCATTTGAATGGGGAGGAAAGACTCTAAATCCCCTCGTTCGGGATCTGCAGGACGATGCCGCAGTGCTTGCAGTGGACCGCGTCGATGTCGTGCACCAGCAGCGCGCAGGAGGGGCATTCGAAGCGGACCTTGTTGGGCCGGAAGATGGCCTGCAGCAGACGCAGGAAGAGGCCCACGCCCACCACCATGATGATCACGGCGAGCAGGCGGCCACCTGGGGTCTTCAGGGTGATGTCGCCGAAGCCGGTCGTCGTCAGCGTCGTGATGGTGAAATAGAGCGCGTCCACATAGTTCGCGATCTGCGGGTTGATGCTGTGCTGGGTGACGTAGACCACCGACGTCACGATGAAGATGAAGACGCCGAGATTGACCGTGCGCTGGATGATGTCCTCGTTGCGCCGGAACCACGGCGAATCCTGCCGCAGGTCGCGCAGCAAGTGGTAGGAGCGCAGCAGCCGCAGCGCGCGGGCGATGCGCAGGAAGCCGAGATTGTCGATGAAGACCGGCAGCAGCAGCGACAGGATCACGATCAGGTCGGCCGCCGAGGTGAGGCTGAACAGGTGGCGCGTCGGCCGGCGCTGCACCCACAGGCGGGCGGCGTACTCGACCGACAGCACGACGCCCAGGGCGAGATCGAGCGCGATCATCCAGGGCTGCTGCCCGCCGAACGGTGCCAGCAGGAACACCGCGATGGTGGCGAGGTCGAAGCCGACGAGACCGTAGCGGAACCGCCGGGCCTGCGGATCGTCGCCTAAGTAGAGCGCCTGGAACTTTTCGCGCAGTGCCGTCGTTGCCATGCCTCCAGATACCACGGCCCCGGCTTCCCAGCACCGAGACAGCGATGAACGGACGTTCGGTTCCGATCCGGCCAGAGGCGGAGCGTATTCGCTTGGCGTCCGTCCCGGCCCGTGCGAGAGGACGCACGCGGAAACGTCGATGCCGATAGTTTGCATCGAAGAGCGTTCCGGTGTTCGAGAGGGCGTGGACCATGCGAAGCATCGGCCTGCTGGCATTGGCCGGCGCATTCGTGGTTGGCATGAACTCCGCCAGCGCCGACGACATCCGGCGGCCGGGGACCCTGTCGCGGATCGATTCGACATTGCAGAACGCGCTCGGTTCGCTCGGCCTGCCGCCGCAGGATGCGGCGATCGTCACCGACATCGTCATCGCAGGCACGATGATCCTGGGCGGCATGGGCTCGGGCGCAACCATGGCCGCGGCCGGTGCAGCGGCCGGTGCGGCGGCGGGTGCGGCCGCCGGCGCGTCGGTCTCGCCGACGCCGGCCTTCAGCTGCCCGGTGTTCGCGGGCGGGACGCTTCTGCTCACCGAGGATGGCTGCCTGTGGAGCACGCTTTCCGGCCAGTGGACGAGCCAGGGAGCCGGCGACGCCGCCGGCACGTCGCAGGCCGCCACCTTCCGCGCGGGCGGCCAGAAGCAGGTGGCCGAGGACTGGTTCCTGGGCGGATTCCTGGGGGCAGGATTCGCGTCCGCCCAGGCCGGCGCCAGCTACGTGTCGAGCACCGGACAGACCTACGACGGCGCCCTCGCGCTGAAGTGGGTGCGGGGTCCCTGGCTGATGGCTGCCGGACTGGCTTTCGGCGCGAGCGTCAACGCCCTGCAGCGC
>JAKFVZ010000033.1 GCA_021732965.1 Reyranella sp. | reverse complement strand
GGCGTGGTGCTGACCGCCGCGCCGGTCGAGGCCGAGCCGCGCCCGCTCACGGCGATCTGGTTGGTTCGCAGGTTGCGGACCGCCTGGGCGGGATCGATCGTCAGGGCGCCGGTGCCGGCCGCGCCCATGGAGGTCGAAGTCGTGGTCGTGGAGGCGATGCTGCCGGTCGACTGGGTGCCGCTGAGTGCTCCGCCCGACGTGCTGACGTAGATCTCCTTCAGCGATTCCGGACTCTCCCACCACTGCGGCGCCACCTCCATGACGACATGGTACTGGTTCAGCGCGTTGTAGATGGTCGAGACCTGGCGCTGGCCGAAGGCGTCGTAGAGGGTCGCCGAGATGTTGCGGGTCGAGACGCCGAGCCGGCTCGCGGCATCGCGGTCAATGGTGAGATTGAGCTGCAAGCCACGCTGCTGCTGGTCCGAATCCACGTCCGTGATCACCGACGTGTCCGCCTGGAGTGCCTGGGTGAGTTTCGGGCCCCAGGCATAGAGATCGGACAGCGAATCGGCCTGCAGGGTGAACTGGTACTGCGCATTGCCCTGGCGGCCGCCGACTCGGATGTCCTGCACGGCCTGCAGGAACAGCACGGCACCGGGCACCTGGGCGAGCTTGGGACGAAGCCGCTGGATCACCTGGTCGGCGGTGACGTCGCGCTCGGCGAGCGGCTTCAGCGTGGCGAAGATGAAGCCCGAATTGGTATGCCCGCCGCCGGTGAATCCGGCCACGCTTTCGATGGCGGGATCGGAACGCACGATCTCGACGAACTGCCGGAACTTCCGGCGCATCGCCTGGAAGGAGATGCTCTGGTCGGCGCGGATGCCGCCCATCAGCCGCCCCGTGTCCTGCTGCGGGAAGAAGCCCTTGGGAATCGTGACGTAGAGATGGATGTTGAGCAGCACCGTGGCCAGGAAGACCAGCATGGTGAGCAACGGGTGGCGAAGCACGAAACCCAGGCTGCGGCCATAGAGCCATTGCAGGCCGCCCAGCCCCCGCTCGCTGAAGCGCGCGAAGAAATTGGGCCTGCGATGCTCGCCCGGTGCCCGCAGCACGTAGGCGCACATCATGGGCGTGGTGGTCAGCGACACGACCATCGAGATCAGGATCGCCACCGACAGCGTCACGGCAAACTCGCGGAACAGGCGACCGACGATGCCGTCCATCAGCAGGATCGGGATGAAGACCGCGATCAGCGAGACGCTCATCGACACGACGGTGAATCCGACCTCGCGGGCGCCCTTGAGCGCGGCGTCGATCCGCGACATGCCGGCCTCGAGATGGCGGGTCACGTTCTCCAGCACGATGATCGCGTCGTCGACCACGAAGCCCGCGGCAATGGTGAGCGCCATCAGCGACAGGTTGTTCAGGCTGTAACCCAGCAGGTACATGCCGCCGAAGGTCGCGACCAGCGACACCGGCACGGTCACGGCGGCGATGAAGCCGGCGCGGGCCGAACGCAGGAAGGCGAAGGTCACCAGCACCACCAGCACGACGCCGATCACCAGCGCGTGCTCGACCTCCTTCAGCGCCGCGCGGATCGTCGTGGTGCGGTCGCTCACCACCTGCAGCTCGACGTCGTTCGGCATCGAGGCCTGCAACTCGGGCAGCAGCGCCTTGATCTCGTCGACCGTCTCGATGATGTTGGCGTTGGGCTGCTTGTAGATGATGACCAGCACCGAGCGCTTGCCGTTGGCCTGGCCCTCGTTGCGGATGTTTTCCGTCGAGTCGAGCACCTCGGCCACATCCGACAGCCGCACCGGGGCGCCGTTGCGCCAGGCGATGATCAGCGAGCGGTATTCCTCCGCCGCGCGGGCCTGGTCGTTGGAATAAATCTGGTAGCGCTGATCGCCGACCTCAATGGCCCCCTTGGGCGAATTGGCGTTGGCGGCCGCCAGCGCCGCGCGGACGCTTTCCAGCCCGATGCCGTACTTGGTGAGCGCCGTCGGATTGAGCTCGACCCGGACCGCGGGCAGCGAGCTGCCGCCCAGCGTCACCTGGCCGACGCCGCTTACCTGGCTGAGCTTCTGCTGCAGGATGTTGGAACCGGCGTCGAACAGGCGGCCCTGGCCGATCGTGTTCGAGGTGAGCGCGATCACCATCACCGGTGCATCGGCGGGATTGAGCTTGCGATACTGCGGGTTGCTGCGCAGGTCGGCCGGCATGTCGGCGCGGGCCGCGCTGATGGCTGCCTGCACGTCGCGCGCCGCCCCGTCGATGTCGCGCGACAGGTCGAACTGCAGCGTGATCCGCGAATTGCCGACCGTGCTCGACGAGGTGATCTCGGTGACGCCCGCGATCGCCCCCAGTCGCCGCTCGAGCGGCGTCGTCACGCTGGTCGCCACCGTCTCGGGCGAGGCGCCGGGCAGGCTCGCAGTGACCTGTATGGTCGGGAAATCGATCTTCGGCAGCGGCGAAACCGGCAGGCCGAAGAACGCCACCAGGCCGGCGAGCGCCAGCCCGATGGTGAGCAGCGTCGTGGCGACGGGGCGCGCGATGAAGGGCGCCGACAGGTTCACGAAGTCCCCTCACCCGCACCGGCGCGCACCGGATGCAGCGGCGTGTCGATCGGCATGCCGCGGATGCGGCGCCCCAGCCGGTCGAAGGCGAGATAGATCACCGGCGTCGTGAACAGGGTCAGCAACTGGCTGACGATCAGGCCGCCGACGATGGTGAGGCCGAGCGGCTGGCGCAGCTCGGAGCCAGTGCCGGAGCCCAGCATCAGCGGCAGGGCGCCGACCAGCGCCGCCACCGTGGTCATCAGGATCGGCCGGAAGCGCAGCAGGCAGGCCTGGTGGATGGCCTCCTGCGGTGCCTTGCCTTCGTTGCGTTCGGCGTCGAGCGCGAAGTCGATCATCATGATCGCGTTCTTCTTCACGATGCCGATCAGCAGCACGATGCCGATGATGGCCACGATGCTGAGGTCCTTGCCGGCGAGCATGAGCGCCAGCAGCGCGCCAATGCCGGCAGACGGCAGGGTCGACAGGATCGTGATCGGGTGGATGTAGCTTTCGTAAAGCACGCCCAGCACGATGTAGACGGTGACGATGGCCGCCAGGATCAGCAGCAGTTGGCTGTCGAGCGACTTCTGGAACGCCAGCGCCGCGCCCTGGAAATGCGTCGTGATCGAGCGCGGCATGCCGATCTCGCGCTGGGCTGCGACGATGGCATCGACGGCCTGGCCGAGCGCGTAGCCCTGCGCGAGGTTGAAGGAGATGGTCGTCGCCGGGAACTGGCCGAAGCGGTCGAGGCGCAACGGCGCGGTGCGCTCCTCGAAAGTCGCAATGGCCGACAAGGGCACCTGCTTGCCGCTCGCCGAGCCGGGCAGGTACAGGTCGTTGAGCGACTTCAGCGATCGCACCATCTCGGGCTCGACCTCGTAGATCACCCGGTACTGGTTCGACTGGGTGTAGACGGTCGACACGATCCGCTGCCCGAACACGTCATAGAGCACGTTGTCGACGGTGGCGGCGGTGATGCCGAAGCGGGCCGCCGCGTCGCGGTCGATGCGGATGAACATCGACAGGCCCTTGTTCTGCAGGTCGCTCGTCACGTCGACCAGCTCGGGCAGCTTCTCCAGCCGGTCCATCAGGCGCGGCACCCAGGCGTCGAATTCGGAGGCGTTGGCCGTTTCCAGCACGAACTGGTACTGCGTGCGACTCACGGTCGAATCGATCGTGAGATCCTGCGACGGCTGCATGTAGAGCGAGATACCGGGCACCGAGGCCGTCTCCCGCTGCAGCCGCCGGATCACCTGCTCGGCCGACAACGAACGCTCGCTGCGCGGCTTGAGGTTGATCAGCATGCGCCCCGAGTTCAGCGTCGGGTTGGTGCCGTCCACGCCCACGAACGAGGTGAGGCTCTCGACGGCGGGATCCTTGAGGATCGCTTCGGCGAGCACACGCTGGCGCTCGCTCATCGACGCGAAGGAGACGCTCTGCGGCCCCTCGGTCACGGCCTGGATCAGGCCGGTGTCCTGCACCGGGAAGAAGCCCTTGGGAATGACGACATAGAGCAGGACCGTGAGCACGACCGTGCCGACGGCGACCAGCAGGGTGAGCACCTGGTGCCGAAACACCACGATCAGGCAGCGATCGTAGAAGCGGATCACGCCGGCGAACCAGCCGGTCCCGATATCCTCGGCATGGGCGACGGCCGGACTCTTCTCGGGCGCGGGCGTCGCGGCCGTGTGCGGCCGCTGGCGCAGGAACTGCGCGCACAGCATGGGCACGAGGGTGAGCGACACCACGGCGGAGATCAGGATGGTGACCGACAGCGTCACCGCGAACTCGCTGAACAGGCGGCCGACCACGTCGCTCATGAACAGCAGCGGGATCAGCACCGCGATCAGCGAGACGGTGAGCGACACGACCGTGAAGGCGATCTGCTTCGAGCCTTTCAGTGCTGCCCGCTTCGGATCTTCACCGCGCTCGATGTAGCGGGCGATGTTCTCGATCATGACGATGGCGTCGTCGACCACGAAGCCGGTCGCGATGGTCAGCGCCATGATCGACAGGTTATTGAGGCTGAAATCGGCGAGGTACATCACCGCCAGCGTGCCGACGAGCGACAGCGGCACCGACAGGCTGGGGATCAGCGTGGCACGGGCATCGCCCAGGAAGGCGAAGATCACGGCCACGACCAGGACGACGGCAAAGCCAAGTTCGATCTGCACGTCGCGCACGGAGGCCCGGATGGTCAGCGTGCGGTCGGTGAGCACGGCGACGTCGAGCGAATTGGGCAAGGTCTCGCGCAACGTCGGCAGCAGGGTCTTGATGCGGTCGACCACCTCGATGACGTTGGCGCCGGGCTGGCGCTGCACGTTCACGATCACCGCCTGGGTATTGTCCATCCAGGCGGCGATGCGGTTGTTCTCCTGCCCCTCCTCGACCGTGGCCACGTCACGGATGCGTACCGGCGCGCCGTTGCGATAGGCGACGATGATGTCGCGGAACGTGTCGGGGTCGGTGACCTGGTCGTTGGCGTTGATGGTCAGCGCACGCGCCGGCCCGTCGAAATTGCCTTTCGGCGTGTTGACGTTGGCGTTTGAAATGGTGGTGCGCAGGTCGTCGATGTTGATGCCGTAGGCGGCGAGCGCCGTCGGGTTGGCGCGGATGCGCACGCCGGGCTTCTGGCCTCCTTCCAGCTTCACCAGACCGACGCCGGGAAGCTGGGAGATCTTCTGCGCGAGGCGCGTGTCGACGAGATCGTGGACCCTGGTGAGCGGCTCGGTCTTCGACGTGACGGCCAGCGTCAGAACCGGCGCATCAGCCGGATTGAACTTGGCGTAGATGGGCGGCGACGGCAGGTCTCCCGGCAGGAGATTGCCCGCGGCGTTGATGGCGGCCTGGACCTGCTGCTCGGCGATGTCGAGCCCGAGTTTCAGGTCGAACTGCAGCGTGATCGACGAGGCGCCGGCCGAACTGGTCGACGTCATCTGATTGAGACCCGGCATCTGGCCGAACTGCCGCTCCAGCGGCGCCGTGACGGAGGTCGTCATCACCTCCGGGCTGGCACCCGGATACAGGGTCAGCACGCGGATGGTCGGATAGTCGACCTGTGGCAGCGCCGACAGGGGCAGGAAGCGATAGGCGATGATGCCGACCAGCATGATCGCCACCATGAAGAGCGAGGTCGCAACCGGCCGCTCGATGAAGATCCGCGACGGATTCATGTCGCAGCCGCGTTACTGGTTGGTCTGGGTCGCCGGCTGGCCGGGATTGGGCCCGCCCGTGCCGCCGCTGGCGCCATTGGCCTGCTGCCGACGACGCTGCCCCTCGGCGGGCGCGCACTGAGGCGGGGCGCTGGCGACCGGCGGGCCCGCCGACGCACGCGGCGCGGCCGTGGGGCGGCGGATCTTGGCACCATCGCGGAGGCGGTCGACACCGTCGATCACCACCTGGTCGCCGACCTGCAG
>JAKFVZ010000269.1 GCA_021732965.1 Reyranella sp. | reverse complement strand
ACGCCGAGGAACGACAGCGTCGCCTCAGTGATGATGGCGAGCCCCAGATTGATTGTGGCGATGACCAGCACCGGCCCGGTGACATTGGGCAACACGTGGCGGACCATGATGAGCATCGGCGACAGGCCGATCACCCGTGCCGCCTGGACGTACTCCTTGTTCTTTTCGACCATCACCGAGCCCCGCACGGTGCGCGCGTACTGCACCCAGAACGAGAGACCGATGGCGCCGACGATGACATAGATCGCGATCTCGTCGTGCCGCTTCACCGAGATGATGCCGCGCACGATACCGTCGATCAGCAGCGCCACCAGGATGGCCGGAAACGTCAGCTGCACGTCGGCGATGCGCATGATGAGCGCATCGACCGCGCCGCCGAGATAGCCGCTCAGCAGGCCGAGCGTGATGCCGAGCGTCATGGCGACGGCGACCGAGGCGAACCCGACGACCAGGGACAGCCGGGTGCCGTACATGATCGACGAGAGGATATCGCGCCCCTGATCGTCGGTCCCCAGGGGGAATGCCCAGTCGCCGTCGGCCGACAGCAGCACCGGCGGCTTGAGTCCGTCGGAGAGGCTGAGCGTCGCCGGATCGAATGGCGTGTGCGGCGCCAGCACCGGCGACAGAAAGGCCACGGCCACGATCAGGACGGTGCCGATGGCGGCGGCAACGGTCATCGGCGAGGACTTGAAGCTCCACCAGATGTCGCTGTCGGCCGCGCGATGCAGCCATCCGGACCGTTCCGACCCTGCCGTCATGTCAGTGCCCTGCAACACGCGCCGTGCCGCCCTGGCTGCGCAGGCGCGGGTCGACGACGAAATAAAGAAGATCGACCGTGAGATTGATCAGCACGAACAGCAGCCCGATCAGCATCAGATAGGCCGCCATCACGGGAATGTCGGAGAACTGTACCGACTGGATGAACAGCTGGCCGACACCGGGCCACGCGAACACCGTCTCGGTGACGATGGCGAAGGCGATCAGGGCGCCGAGTTGCAGGCCGGTGACGGTGATGACCGGCACCAGCGTGTTCTTGAGCGCATGGCCGAAATTGATGGCGCGGTTGGTGAGGCCCCGGGCCCGCGCAAACTTGATGTAGTCGGCGCGCATCACTTCCAGCATCTCCGACCGCACCAGGCGCATCAGCAGGGTTAGCTGGAACAGGCCGAGCGTGATCGAGGGCAGGATGAGGGCCTTGAGGCCGGACCACGTCAGGAAATTGGTGGTCCACCAGCCGATCTGCACGGTCTCGCCGCGTCCGAACGACGGCAGCAGCCGCAGCCAGACGGCGAACACAAGGATCAGAAGGATGCCGATCAGGAAGGTCGGCAGCGAGATGCCGATCAGCGACACCGCCTGGAACAGCCTGCTGGACCAGTGCTTGGGATAGAGCCCGGTGTAGACGCCCATGGGCACCCCGACGAACAGCGCGAAGACGGCGGCGCAGAACGACAGTTCGAGCGTGGCCGGCAACCGCTCGAGGATCAGCCGCCCGACCGGCTCCGAAGTCCGGTAGGAAAGCCCGAACTTGCCCTGAACGGCATTGGCAATGAAGTTGAAGAACTGGATCGGCGCCGGGTCGTTCAGGCCGAGCTTGGTACGCAGTTCGGCACGTTCCTCCATCGTCGTGTCCTGGCCGACCATGGCGTTGATTGGGTCGCCGACGTAGCGGAACAGCGAAAACGCAACAACGCCCACCGCCAGCAGCACGGCGATCGATTGCAGAAGTCGTCTCAGGATGAAGGCAAGCATCGGATGTTTGTCGAGCCCGTGCGCCGCGCCAGCAGAAAAGGCGCCAAAACCGAACCGGCCCCGGCCGCGTGAGTGCGGTCGGGGCCGATCGTCGAAATCGTCAGGTCGCCTACTTCACCTGCACGAAGCGCAGCGGGAAGCTGTTGTCGGCGGGCTGAACCAGGTCGATGTTATTGCGCGCCGCCCACACGACCGCCTGCTGATGCAGGGGGACGTAGGCGAAGTCGTCGACATAGAGCTTGGTGGCTTCGCGGATCATGGCGTCACGCTTGGCCTTGTCGGTCTCCTGCTCCATGGAATCGGCCAGCTTGTCGACGGCCGGATTGGAGTAGCCACCGGCGTTGAACTGGCCCTTCTTGGTGGCGCCATTCGGGGTCTGGATCAGCGCCTCGAAGACGTTGTGAACGTCGTAGGTCTGCGCCGGCGACCAGCCCAGCATGTAGAAGCTGGTCTCGCCCGGCTTGAGGTCGGCTTTGCGCAGGATCTTGGCGAAGTAGAGGTTGCGGGTCTGCGCCCGCAGATTCACCTTCACGCCGATCTTGGCCAGCATGGAGACCACGGCCTGGCAGATTTTCTCGTCGTTGACGTAGCGGTCGTTGGGGCAATCCATGCCCACTTCGAACCCGTTGGGATAACCCGCGTCGGCCAGCATCTTCTTGGCCTCCTCGGGCTTCAGCAGCGCCGGCCGCTTGTCGAGGTCCTTCATGTAGCCGTTGATGCCCGGCGCCACCATCAGGTTGGTCGGGAACGACTGGCCGCGCATCACGGTCCGCTTGATCGCGTCGACGTCGATCGAACGATGGATGGCCTCGCGGACCTTCTTGTCCTTGAACGGGTTCTTGCCCTTGACGTTCGACTCGAGCAGTTCCGGCCGCTCCTGGTCGAACCCGAGGAACACGACGCGGGTCTCGGGACCTTCCAGCACCTTGACGTTGGCGTCCTTCTTCAGCGACTCGGTGTCGGCCGGCGGCACCTCGTACGTCATGTCGATGTCGCCCGCCTTGAGCGCCGCGATCCGGGTCGCCGGATTGGACACTGGCGTGAAGATCACTTCGGTGACGTTGTGGACGGGCTTGTCCCACCAGTTGGGATTGTTGACGAGGATGGTCTTCTCGCCGGCCTTGCGCTCCTTGAGCATGAACGGACCGGTGCCCATCGCGTTGCGGGTCGCGAAGTTCTCCTCGTTCTTGGTCATGTCGGCGGAATTGACGGCGTTGTTCTTCTCGGCCCAGGCCTTCGACATCATGCCGAGCGCGGCCCATTTGTCGGCCAGCAGCGGATCGGGATACTTGGTCGTGACCTCGACGCGCAGGTCGCCGGTCTTCTTGATCTCCTTCACCGAGACGAAGTTGCTGCCCATGTTCGAGCCGGGACCGTTGGCGCGATTGAGCGAAAACACGATGTCGTCGGCGGTGAGCGGCGTGCCGTCGTGAAACTTCACGCCCGGACGGATATCGAAGAACCAGGTCAGCGGATCGGTCTGGCCCCACTTCGTGGCAAGCGCCGGCTCCAGCTTCAGATCCTTGTCGCGGCGGATCAGCGGATCGTAGATGTTCGAGTTGAAGGTCAGGAGGAAGGTCTCCTGCCGGGCGTAGGGATCCATCGAGCTGACGTCGCCCGAATTGGCCCATTTGAACGTCTTGGCGTCGGCCGCCGGTGTGAAGGCGAGCGTCGTGAAGGCGAAGCTGGCGCAGGCGAGCGCCGTCAGCGCCATTGAATGCCGCAGATTGAAGTGCATGGATTTACCCCCTCGATGGTCCCCGTTGGCTGACACAGAAGGGCGCCCCCCGGCCGCCGGCCCTGCGTCCGCGCATATCTCACTCAAGTTGCACCGGGGCCCAGACCACGTCAATTGCACAAAAAATTTGCATGGGCAGGCACAGTGAACTTCATGCTCAGGCGGGGTATCGTGCGCCCCTCACAGTCCCAGGGGTACCGGCATGAATGACGTTTCTCGCAGCTTCCGCGGCAATTCTAACGCCTCGCGGGACATTGCCCACCACCTGCACCCCTACACCAACTTCAAGAAGCACGAGGCGACCGGCCCCCTGACCATCGTGCGCGGCCGCGGTGTCTACGTGATGGACGACGACGGCAAGGAATACATCGAGGGCATGGCGGGCCTCTGGTCGGCCGCCCTGGGCTTCAGCAACGAGCGCCTGGCGACCGTCGCCTACGAGCAGATGAAGCAGCTGCCCTTCTACCACGCCTTCAACCAGCGCTCCCACGAGCCCGCGATCAACCTCGCGGAGAAGCTGAAGTCGATGGCGCCGGTCGAGATGTCGAAGGTGTTCTTCGCCAATTCGGGCTCCGAGGCCAACGACACCGTCGTGAAGATGGTGTGGTACATGAACAACGCGCTCGGCCGCCCGCAGAAGAAGAAGATCGTCTCGCGCATCAAGGGCTATCACGGCGTCACCGTCGCCTCGGCCAGCCTCACCGGCCTGCCCACGAACCACCGCTCGTTCGACCTGCCGATCCAGGGCGTGCTCCACACGACCTGCCCGCACTTCTACCGCTTCGGCGCCGAGGGCGAGACCGAGGAGCAGTTCGCCACCCGCTGCGCCGAGGAACTCGAGGCGCTCATCATCAAGGAAGGCGGCGCCGACCAGGTCGCCGCGATGATCGCCGAGCCGGTGATGGGCGCCGGCGGCGTCATCGTCCCGCCGAAGGGCTACTACGAGAAGATCCAGGCGGTCTGCAGGAAGTACGACATGCTGTTCGTCGCCGACGAGGTGATCTGCGGCTTCGGGCGCACCGGCAACGTCTGGGGCAGCCAGACGATGAACATCAAGCCGGACATCCTGACCTGCGCCAAGGCGCTGTCGGCGTCGTTCCTGCCGATCTCGGCGGTGATGGTGAGCGAGAAGGTCTACCAGGCGCTGATGAGCGAGAGCGACAAGATCGGCACCTGGGGCCACGGCTTCACCTATTCCGGACATCCGGTCGCCGCCGCGGTCGCGCTGGAAGCGCAAAAGATCTACGACGAGACCGATCTGTTCGGCCACGCCAAGCGCATGAGCCCGATCTTCACGAAGCATGTGCAGTCGTTCGCCGACCACCCGCTGGTGGGCGAGGCGATGAGCGTCGGCATGATGGGCGCGCTGGAGATCGTCGCCGACAAGAAGACCAAGGCGCCGTTCGATCTCGTCGCCGTGGGCGCCGGCCTGCGCGTCTACAACCATGCCGTGGCGCGCGGCCTGTTCATCCGCAACATGGGCGACCGGGTCGCGATCTGCCCGCCGCTGGTGATCAACGAGACCGAGCTCGACGACCTGTTCGGCCGCCTGCGCCAGTCGTTCGACGCCACGCTGGCCGACCTCAGGTCGGAAGGCCTGTTCAAGGGCTGACCGTGAGCGCTGGCCCGCCGTTCGGCACCAGCCAGCGCATCCGCAGCCGGGCGATCTGGGCGGTGTCGCTGTTCACCGCCGCGATCCCGCCGGCTGTCGTGGGCCTGGGCATCGCGACCGCCACCGACGACCAGGCGAACGTCGCGATGCCCCTCGCCCTCTTCTTCTGGGTGCTGGGCTTCCTGTTCGCCCTGTGGGCTGCCGTCCCGACGCTGCGTTACTGGGAGGCCCTGCCCGGCCAGACTCGCTGGCTGGGCGCCCTGCCTCTCCTGTCGGTCTCTCTTTTCCTCAGCCTGGCGCTCCTCTTTCCGCTGCTGCGTTGACGGACACTGCGAACGGTTCTCGTTTGACGCACGTCAACGCGACCAATTGTGGCTGCGGGCAAAAGCGCCTTGCGCCTAGACTAAGTGCGCGGGAGACACCACCCATGAACTACGAAGCCTTCTTCAACGGCCATCTCGGGCGCCTGCGCGACGAGGGTCGCTACCGCGTCTTCGCCGAACTCGAACGCATCGTCGGCGCCTTTCCGCGCGCGCGCCTCCACCGCGAAGGCGAGGCGCCGCGCGACGTAACGGTCTGGTGCAGCAACGACTATCTCGCCATGGGCCAGCATCCCGCGGTGGTCGAGGCCATGCAGGCCGCGATCGGCGCCCAGGGCTCCGGCGCCGGCGGCACGCGCAACATCTCCGGCACCAACACGCTGCACGCCGCGCTCGAGCGCGAACTGGCGCAGTTGCACGGCAAGGAAGCGGCGCTGGTCTTCACCTCGGGCTATGTCGCCAACGAGACGACCATGCAGACGCTGGGCGCGATGCTGCCCGG
>JAKFVZ010000498.1 GCA_021732965.1 Reyranella sp. | reverse complement strand
GGCATCACGTCGAAGATGAATGGCTCGGCGAAGGTGACCTCGAAGTTCAGCGGACGGCAGCTCACCTGCGGGATCACCATGGCGCCGGACTTGCGCTGCTCGGCGGCGAGGTCGAGTTGCTTGCGATGGCCACCCGGCCCGTAGAGGTGAGAGAGCAGGGCGGTCCAGGTGACGGGGATGTTGTACTTGCGGCTGACCTCGGCCATGTGCCGGGTCGAGAAATCGCGGCCGATGGTGATCTGCATCAAGCCGCGCTTCATCTCGCCCATGACCGAGACCAGCGCGTCCATCTCCTCGGGCGTGGCCTGCCGGCTGGGCACCGGCTTGCCGGCGTAGCCGTTGTGGCTGACCGAAACCGAGGTGCCGAAGCCGATGGCGCCGGCCTCCATCGCCTCGCGCACGAGTTTCTTCATCGCGCCGACCTCGTCGGCCGTGGCCGCGCGCTCGGTCGATTCCTCGCCCATCACGTAGAGGCGCAGCGGCGTGTGGCCGAACAGGGCGGCGACGTTGATCGCCGAGCCGCGCGTTTCGAGCGCGTCGAGATATTGCGGGAACGTCTCGAACGGCCAGTCCATGCCGAGGCCCGCTTCCAGTGCCTCGAGGCTCATGCCCTCGACCTTTTCGAGGGTCTGCATGATCATCTTGCGGTGGATTTCCCGGGTCGGCGCGACGCCGAAGCCGCAATTGCCGATCACGGTCGTGGTGACACCGTGCCACGGCGAGATGGTGAGCATGCGGTCCCACAGGATCTGGGCGTCGTAGTGCGTATGCACGTCGACGAAGCCCGGCGAGACGACCTTGCCCCTGGCGTCGATGTTTTGTGTCGCATCACCGTCGGCCTTGCCGAGCGCGACCACCTTGCCGTCCTTGATGCCGATATCGCCAACGAAGCCCGGCTTGCCGGTGCCGTCGACGATGGTGCCGCCGGTAATCTTGAGGTCGAACGTCATGGCCACTCCGGGGTAAACGTGTGTTCATATTGGCGTGGACGAACTGCAGGGGCAATGCCGCGCTTGCATGGCAAGGTCGCGCTGCTACGTTCCGCGCGGTTCGGGAGGATAATGATGGCCAAGCACAAGATCGCACTAATTCCGGGTGACGGAATCGGTAAGGAAGTTCTGCCGGAAGGCGTACTCGTTCTCGAAGCCGCCGCGCGGCGTTTCAACTTCGAACTCGAGTTCACCGATTTCGACTGGTCGTGCGATCGGCTGGTAAAGACCGGCAAGATGATGCCGGACGACGGCATGGAGCAGCTTAAGGCGTTCGAGAGCATCTTCCTGGGCGCCGTGGGCTGGCCGGGCGTGCCCGATCACGTCTCGCTCTGGGGCCTGCTGATCCCGATCCGCCGCGACTTCGACGAATATGTGAACCTGCGGCCGGTGCGCCTGTTCGAGGGCGTGCCGTCGCCGTTGGCCAATCGCAAGCCGGGCGACATCGATTTCTGGGTCGTGCGCGAGAACACCGAGGGCGAGTACAGCTCGATCGGCGGCCGCATGTTCCAGGGCACCGATGACGAGATGGCCATCCAGCAGTCTATCTTCACCCGCAAGGGCGTCGACCGGATCCTGAAGTTCGCCTTCGACTTCGCCAGCACGACGAAGAAGAAGCACGTGACCTCTGCCACCAAGTCGAACGGCATCATCCACACCATGCCGTTTTGGGACGAGCGCTTCGACGAGATGAAGAAGAAGTACCCGAACATCAAGGCGGACCAGTATCACATCGACATCCTGACGGCGCACTTCGTGCGCAACCCGGACTGGTTCGACGTGGTCGTCGGCTCCAACCTGTTTGGAGACATTCTCTCCGATCTCGGCCCGGCACTCACCGGCTCGATCGGCGTGGCGCCCTCGGGCAACATCAACCCGGAGCGCAAGTATCCCTCGATGTTCGAGCCGGTTCACGGTTCGGCCCCCGACATTGCGGGCAAGGGCATCGCCAATCCGATCGGCCAGATCTGGTCGGGCGCCATGATGGTCCGCCACCTCGGCTATCCCGAGGCCGCCGAGGCGATCGAACGGGCCATCGCGGCGTCGCTGGTCGAGGGAGGTCCCCGCACCAAGGACCTGGGCGGCAACGGCGACACCAGGACCGTCGGCGCGGCCATCGCGGAGCTGGTGAAGACGGCGTAAGCGCCGTCTACTTCATCGCCATGCCGATAAGGCGCACGGTCGCCGCCGGGAGATCGAGGGCGAGCGCCGCCGCGTGGCCGGCCGAGTCCATCTTGCGCAGCGTCTTCTTAAGGATGTCCGCAAGCCTGGCGTCGTCATAGTCCGGGTGGCCGGCGACGAATTCGTCCAGGTAATGCTGGACGAAGACCACGGCCACCACGTTCTCGAGGGCCTGGCTCTCGGGGTCGCGCTTGAGCTGTTCCTTGCGGATGATCTTCACGACTTGCGCGATTTTGCCGTCAGTGTAGCCGTGGCGGCGCATGATGGCGGACGTCAGTGCTGCGTGGTGGTCCCGGCAGGCGGCCCGCCAGGCATTGTAGCCCTCGCGGCCGAGCGGGTAGTCCTTTCGCGGGATCTGCCATCGGCAGATATGCTGCGCCCGGGCGGCGATCCGGAGCGCCTCCGAAGCGTCCGGATAGAGCCGCGCCAGGCACTCGGACATCCGCTCCGAATAGACGAGCTCCCGCGGGCGCGTCACGCCGGCCACGCAGTCGAGGCGCGGGTCCTGCGCGTTGGCGGCATCGATATCGGCGATAGCCGCGTGGAAGCGGGGAGAAGGCTCGGTCACGGTATCCTCAAGGGATCGTAGCGCGTCGATCCGAATAGGCAATCGAAGGGCATGCTTGCCCAATTATTCGCCAGGTCATTGGCAGCCGCTTCAGGCCGACGCGCGAAGTCGGCGATATTTGGCCCTTCCTGCGTTGCCAGGATTGGCACGGTTCATGCTCTGTACTCAGTGAGGCAATGAAGCCTCATAGATGGGCGTCCAATGGCGGGCGCCTCAGGCAAAGCTGCCAACGACTGCACGTCCCGTCACGGGACGGGAGTCCGTTGGGCAGCTTTTTTGTTTTGGGGACTCGCCAGGAAATGACCGAAAAGCTCGTCATCATCGGAAACGGCATGGCTCCCGGGCGCATGCTGGAACACCTGCTGGACGCCGCACCCGGACGTTACCAGGTGACGATCTTCAACGCCGAACCGCGCGTGAACTACGACCGGATCATGCTCTCCCCCGTTCTGTCCGGAGAGAAGGACTACGAACAGATCATCATCCACGGCGACGGATGGTACGTGCGCAACGGCATCACCCTCTACAAGGGTCACAGGATCGTGGCGATCGACCGGGCCGCGAAGACCGTCACGTCTTCTGAAGGCGTGGTCGAGCCCTACGACAAGCTGGTGATCGCAACCGGCTCCAATCCGCTCATCATCCCCGTGCCCGGCCACGATTTCGCGGGCGTGCTGACCTACCGCGACCTCGACGACGTGAACGCGATGCTGCTGGCGGCCCGGTCGCGCGCCAAGGCGGTGGTGATCGGCGGCGGACTGCTCGGCCTCGAAGCGGCGGCCGGACTTCAGTCGCAGGGCATGGACGTCACGGTCGTGCACCTGATGCCGACCCTCATGGAACGGCAGCTCGATCCCGCCGCCGGCTACCTGCTGCAGAAGGCGCTGGAGGAGCGGGGCATAAAAGTCCTCACCAAGGCCAACACCAAGGCGATCCTCGGTAACGGCAAGGTCGAAGGCGTCGAACTCGCCGACGGCACCGTCATCCCGGCGACGCTGGTAATCATGGCGGCGGGCATCCGGCCAAACGCCGGGCTGGCCAAGGAGGCGGGCCTCGCGACCAACCGCGGCATCGTCGTCGATCATGCAATGCGGACGTCCGACCCGGACATCTACGCCCTGGGCGAATGCGCCGAGATCGGCGGGCATGTCTATGGCCTGGTGGCGCCGCTCTACGAGATGGCGCGTGTCACCGCGGCCAACCTCACCGATGACGAGACTGCCCGCTTCGTGCACGTCGACACGCCCACCAAGCTGAAGGTCACGGGCATAGACGTCTATTCGCTGGGCGACTTCGCCGACGGCGAGGACCGCGAGGAGATCGTACTGCGCGACGCCTCGGCCGGCGTCTACAAGCGCCTGATCCTGAAGGACGACAGGATCATCGGCACGGTGCTGTTCGGCGAAGTGGCCGACGGCGCTTGGTTCAACGACCTCAAAAAGAAGTCGGCGAACATCTCGGAGATGCGCGACACGCTGATCTTCGGGCCGGCGTTTCAGGGCGGTGGCGCTCTCGATCCTGCGGCGGCGGTCGCGGCCCTGCCGGACGATGCCGAGATCTGCGGCTGCAACGGTATCTGCAAGGGCAGAATTACCGGCACGATCAAGGCGAAGGGCCTCACGACGCTCGACGAGGTGCGGGCGCACACCAAGGCCTCGGCGTCTTGCGGCACCTGCACCGGCCTCGTCGAGCAGCTCATGGAGCTGACCCTGGGTGACGCCTTCAATCGCAGCGCCGTCCAGCCGATGTGCGCCTGCACGACGCTGGGCCACGACGACGTCCGCCGCCTGATCGTCGCGAAGTCGCTGAAGACGGTGCCGGCGGTAATGCAGGAACTGGAGTGGAAGACGTCGTGCGGCTGCGCCAAGTGCCGGCCGGCGCTCAACTACTACCTCGTCTGCGACTGGCCCGGCGAGTATGACGACGATTACCAGTCGCGCTTCATCAACGAGCGCGTCCACGCCAACATCCAGAAGGATGGCACATTCTCCGTCGTGCCGCGCATGTGGGGCGGCGTGACGAGTTCGACGGAGCTCAGGGCGATCGCCGATGTGGTCGACAAGTTCGCCATCCCGACCGTGAAGGTCACGGGCGGCCAGCGCATCGACATGCTGGGCGTCCGGAAGGAAGACCTGCCCGCGGTCTGGGCCGATCTCGGCAAGGCGGGTTTCGTCTCGGGTCATGCCTATGCCAAGGGGCTGCGCACGGTGAAGACGTGTGTGGGCACCGACTGGTGCCGCTTCGGCACCCAGGACTCGACGGGCCTCGGCATTCGCATCGAGAAGTTCATGTGGGGCTCGTGGACGCCGGCCAAGGTCAAGATGGCCGTCTCGGGATGCCCGAGGAACTGTTCGGAGGCGACCTGCAAGGACGTGGGCGTGATCTGCGTCGACTCGGGCTACGAAATCCACTTCGCCGGCGCCGCCGGTCTCGACATCAAGGGCACGGAAATCCTTGGCCAGGTGAAGACCGAGGACGAAGCCATCGAGCACATCGCAGCATTGGTCCAGATGTACCGTGAGCAGGCCCGCTACCTCGAGCGCATCTACAAGTGGGCGAAACGAATCGGCCTCCACGAGATCCGCCGCCAGATCGTGCAGGACGGCGAGAAGCGCCAAGCCTACTTCGACCGCTTCGTCTTTTCCCAGAAATTCGCTCAGGTGGATCCGTGGGACGAACGGGTCTCGGGCAAGGACAAGCATGAATTCCGGCCGATGGCGACGGTCGGCTTTGCGGAGGCGGCCGAGTGATGAGCGTGAAATGGGTAGAGGTCGGTTCGCTCGATGACATTCCGATCCGTGGCGCACGGTGCGTGAATACGCACGCGGGCAGGCTCGCGGTGTTCCGCACGGCCGGAGAGCAGGTCTTCGCCATCGAGGACCATTGCCCGCACAAGGGGGGACCGCTCTCCCAGGGCATCGTCCACGACACGTCGGTGACATGCCCCCTGCACAACTGGGTGATCTCGCTCGAAACGGGCAGGGCCCAGGGTGCCGACGAAGGCGCCGTCAGGACGGTGCCGGTGAGGGTCGAAGCGGGGCGCCTGTTCATCGCTCTGGGCGGGGTGGTGGTAGAGGCGGCCTGACATCCGGCCGGGCGGATGTGTCGTTTTGGCACTGCCGGCCGATCCCATCCGGCAGCCCCCTCATTGCAGAGCTTGTGACCAGGGTGTAACTCGCTCCCCAGAGACAATCAGGGAGTTGTT
>JAKFVZ010000497.1 GCA_021732965.1 Reyranella sp. | reverse complement strand
ACACCCATCGAATGGCTCGACTCGATCGGCGTGCTGGGGCCCGATCTTATCATCGGCCACGGCATCTTCCTGAACGACCATCCGCAGATCCACTATCCGCACGCCAACGATTTCGAGCGGCTGCGCTACGCGGGCGCCTCGGTGGCCCATTGCCCGACCGTGTTCGCCCGGCGCGGCATGGTGATGAACTCGATCGGCCGGTACATGGACGCGGGCATCACGGTCGGAATCGGCACCGACACCTTCCCGCACAACATGCTCGATGAGATGCGTCTCGTCTGTTACCTCGCCCGCGTCTTCACCATGAACTACAAGATGGGCACGACACGGCACGCTTTCGAGGCGGCCACCGTCGGCGGTGCGAAGATGCTGCGCCGTCCCGACCTTGGGCGCCTGGCGCCCGGCTGCAAGGCCGACTTCTCCCTGGTCGACATGAGCCATCCCTACATGCAGCCGGCCCACGAGCCGGTGCGCAGCCTGATCTACTCGGCGGGTGACCGCGCCATCCGTCACGTCTATGTCGACGGCACGCAGGTCGTGAAGGACGGCAAGGTCCTGACGGTGGATGTCGAAGCGGCGACCGCCGGCCTGATCGAGGGCCAGCGCAAGCGGCTCGAGACCGTGAGCCAGCGCGACTGGGCTGGCCGCACCGCCGAGCAGCTCGCCCCCCCGGTCTACGGCACCCGCGATCGCCTGCCGCAATCGCGGCCGGTGACATGAGGCGCGCAGCTTGAGCGATACGACGCCGCTCCTCGACGTGAAGGGACTGCGCACGGAGTTCCGCTCCGGCGGCAGTTCGTTCGCGGCCGTCGACGGCATCAGCTTTTCCCTCGCGCCGGGGGAGACGCTGGGCATCGTGGGCGAGTCGGGCTGCGGCAAGTCGGTGACGTCGCTATCGATCATGCGGCTGGTGCCCAACCCGCCGGGGCGTATCACGGCGGGCGAAATCAGGCTGGAGGGCCGCAACCTCCTCGACCTGCCGGAAAGCGAGATGCGCGCCGTGCGCGGCGACGACATCGCGATGATCTTCCAGGAGCCGATGACCAGCCTCAACCCGGTCCAGACCGTGGGCGAGCAGATCGTCGAAGCCGTCCAGCTCCACCGCCCCCTCTCCGCGGCGGAGGCGCGGGCTCGCGCGCTGGAGATGCTGCGGCTGGTGAAGATCCCCTCGCCCGAAACGCGGCTCGACGAGTATACGCACCAGCTCTCCGGTGGCATGCGCCAGCGCGTGATGATCGCCATGGCGCTGGTGTGCGATCCCAAGCTGCTGATCGCCGACGAACCGACGACGGCGCTCGACGTCACCATCCAGGCGCAGATCCTCGACCTGCTGCGCGACCTGCGCGATCGCACAGGCGCCGCCATCATGCTGATCACCCATGACCTCGGCGTGGTGGCCGAGCTCGCCCATCGCGTGATCGTCATGTATGCCGGCCGCATCGTCGAGGAAGCGCCGGTCGGCCTGCTGTTCAGCGATCCGCAGCATCCCTACACGCTCGGCCTCCTGGGCTCGATCCCGCGCCTGGGCAGCGACGGCGACGAGCGCCTCACCGCGATCGAGGGCGTCGTGCCCAATCCCTATGCCCCGCCACCCGGTTGCCGCTTCAGCCCGCGTTGCCCCCTCGCGGATGCGCAGTGCCGCGCCGAACAGCCGACGTTGCGCGAGATCGCGCCCGGCCACCGCGCCGCCTGCTGGAAGGCGCCGCTCGATCTGCTCCTTGCCGAGGCCGCTGAATGAGCACCGAGCCGCTGCTTTCCGTCAAAGGCCTCACCAAGCACTTCCCGGTGAAGCGCGGTATCGTCTTCCAGAGCGCCGTCGGCACCGTGCGCGCGGTTGACGGCCTCACCTTCGACGTGGCGCCTGGTGAAACGCTGGCACTGGTTGGCGAATCGGGTTGCGGCAAGTCGACGACGGGCCGGCTGGTGCTGCGCCTGATCGAGGCGACCGAGGGCACGATCCGCTTCGCCGGCCGCGACGTGCGAACTCTCTCACGCGGCGCGTTGCGCGACCTGCGCCGCGACATGCAGATCATCTTCCAGGATCCCTACGCCTCGCTGAACCCGCGCCTCACCGTGGGCGAGACGCTGGCCGAGCCGCTCAAGCTGCACGGGCTGGCCTCGGGCACGGCGCTGCGTCGGCGCATCGACGAGCTTCTGGGCGAAGTCGGCCTCTCCGCCTGGCACGCGCTGCGCTACCCGCACGAATTCTCCGGCGGCCAGCGCCAGCGCATCGGCATCGCCCGGGCGCTCGCCTCGCAGCCCAAGCTGATCGTCTGCGACGAGCCGGTCTCGGCGCTCGACGTCTCGATCCAGGCGCAGGTTATCAACCTGCTGCAGGACCTGAAGGCCAAGCTCGGCCTCTCCTACATCTTCATCGCCCACGACCTCGCCGTCGTGCGACACATCTCCGACCGCGTCGCGGTGATGTACCTCGGCAAGATCGTCGAACTGGCGCCCAAGCGCAGCCTCTTCGCCCGGCCGCGCCATCCCTACACGCAGGCCCTGCTGTCGGCGGTGCCGGTGCCCGATCCCACGGCGCAGCGCGCGCGCATCCGTCTCGCCGGCGACGTGCCGAGCCCGCTCAATCCCCCGAAGGGCTGCCGCTTCCACACGCGCTGCGCCCACGCCCAGGACCGCTGCCGCATGGAAGAGCCGCTGCTGAGGCCGCTGAAAGATGGCGGAGCCGAAGGCCAGGTCGTGGCCTGCCATTTCGCCGAAAGCATCGTGCCGCCCGCGCTGGTGCCGGAAAACGATCCGCCCTACGCCCGCCGTCTGGCCGCCCTGCGCAAGCTCTCGGCGGCCGCTTAGGCGACCGTCACTCTAGCGGGAGAGCCTCCTCGACGGTGCCATCCAGCACGAGGTCGTCGGAGGCACCAAGGTGCCAGAGGGATGTCACATCGAGCGTGAGGACCGGCCTGTCCCACCAGCGCTTGATGATTTCGTGCAACGCGCCTGCTTCGACGGCCGAGAGATGATCGGTAAGATTGTAGAGGCCGACGAGATAGAGATCGGTTTCCGGCCTCCCGAGTGTTCGCTGGACCTTGCGCAACAGGTTCGTCCCGTCGCGACACTCCGGATAGACTCGTAGATACAGGCGGCCAACATTGATGTTGCCGGAGAACAGGCCTCGTATCTCGACACGCAGTCGGCCCAGGCGCTTCAGGGCGATCCGGTCGCGATCGAGAAAGATGCATGGGACGTCATTAGACAGAGCCCCGCAGATCGTTGCATGGAGTTTCTCGCGGCGCTTCGGCAGGAGGTCCCAGGCAATCTTGTGAGCGAAGGGTGATCGTCTGAGTTCGCCGTCCAGTTCCCGATAGGCTGCGGACTTCTCCAACACATCCGGCGGGATCGGCAATACCAGCGAGAATGCACGCTCATGCCGCCCCATGCGATAGTCCTTACCGGACCGCGACGGAATGACGTCGGGATGATGCGGCGCGACCAGCGGCAGGTGCGCGAGGCGATAGGCTTCGTCCAGCAGGAGCTGCTCGCCATCGACGAACCGCGTCCTGCTCCGGTCGTAGCCGAGCTCGCTATCAGGGCAGAAAGCTTCCAAGAGCCCGCTCAGGCGTCCGGCACGCCCGAGGTCGTCGAATACTCGAAGTGCAGCGGCGTCTCGGGGTGGATCAGCGCGTAGGCCGAGCGCGCCGCGATCGCGGCCTCGGCGAAGCCCGTCAGGATCAGCTTCAGCTTGCCGGGATAGGTGACGACGTCGCCCACGCCGAAGATGCCAGCCTTGTTCGTGGCCGCCGTCGCCGGATCGACCTCGATCTGGTTGCGCTCGAGCGCCAGGCCCCAGTCGGCAATCGGCCCCAGCGACATGGAGAGGCCGAAGAACGGCAGGAGCACGTCGGCCTCGATGCGCTTCGTCTGGCCGTCGAGCGTGGCCACCGTCACCGCCGTGAGCTGGCCGTTGTCGCCTTCCAGACCGTGGAGTTGGTAGGGCACGACGAGGTCGATCCTCCCCTCCTTCGCCAGCGCCTTGAGCCTTGCCTCGCTGTCGGGCGCAGCGCGGAAACGGTCGCGGCGGTGGATCACCGACACGTTCCCCGCGATCTCCGCGAGCGAGAGCGCCCAGTCGACGGCCGTGTCGCCGCCGCCTGCGATCACGATGCGCTTGCCGCGGAAGATCTCGCGCTGGGTCACATAGTAGAAGACGCTCTTGCCCTCGTAGGCCTCGATGCCCGGCAAGGGCGGACGGTTGGGACCGAAGGCACCGACACCGGCAGCGATGATCACCGCCTTCGCCTGCAGCACGGTGCCTTTGGACGTCGTCAGCCTCCAGAAGCCGCCGCTCCGCGGCTCCAGCGACTGGACCTGCTCGCCCAGGTGATAGACCGGGCGGAACGCGGCGGCCTGTGCCTTGAGCCGGACGATCAGCTCGGCCGCCTCGATGCGAGGGAAACCCGGAATGTCGTAGATCGGCTTCTCGGGATAGAGCGCCGTGCACTGGCCGCCGGCATCGTCGAGCACGTCGACGACGTGGCAGTTGAGGCGGACCATGCCGCACTCGAACACGGCGAACAGGCCCACCGGCCCCGCCCCTACGATGATGACGTCGGTTTGTTGAGTCTGTCCGTTGGCCATGATCCCAAATTGACGCAGTCGCTCGTCAAATGAAAGCCCTGGCCTGCTTCGACCCGGAACGGAAACGGTTAACGCAGGCTGAGGATGTAGGCCACCAAGGCGTCGCGCTCGGGCGTGCTCAGGCTGAAGTCGGGCATGAGCGTGTGCCCCCGCGACAGATACCGGTCGATCGTGGCCGCCGTCGTGCTGGGCCGGGCGGCGATCGCCCGGAAACTCGGCGCGCTGTCGGTGGCGAGGCGCTGATTGGCCTCGACGACGTGGCAGGACGTGCACCAGCGCTTCGCGAGCGCACTGCCGGTCTCGAGGTTCTGCGCGGCGACAGGAAACGACACCAGCAACGACAGGAATACGAGGGACCTTTTCATGGCTTCCTCACCGAGTGCGCGAAAGCGTTCGGTCGCCACTGGGCGCCGACCCGCGTAGATCATGCAGACGGGAGAGCCGGTGCTTCCTTGATTTGGGTCAAGTCAGTGCCGGCACCCCGCCGACGTGATGGCCGGGTCCGTTCTCGCAGACAGGCCGCACGTTGGGGATTTTGTAGGGGATGAGCGAACCCACCGGCGTGGGAACATTGCCCCGCCAACCTCAGGCAGTCCCAGGAGGTTGGCGGGGAAATGGTAGCTGGGGGCGGACTTGAACCGCCGACCCCGGCATTATGAGTGCCGTGCTCTAACCAGCTGAGCTACCCAGCCACGGGTGGGCGCTATTAAGCGGCGGGGCCGCTCCCTGTCAAGAAAAGCGGGTGCCCGTTTCAGCTCGAAATCGGCGTACCGTCCATGCCATCAGCGCGCACCCCGAGAAAACCCAGGATGGTGGGCGCGATATCGACCAGGCTGGTCGGGCGAGCGGCCTCGCCCGGGGCGAAATCCGGGTGGATGAAGGTCAGGAACGGCCGGGTTTCGCTCGGCCCCTGCCCGCCATGGTGGCCGCAGCCGATATCCGGCGGGCCTTCGCCATCCTCGACCAGCCAGCGCGTGCCCGGAACACCGAAGTCGTTCGGCTCGTCGTGCCGCGTCGTGTCCACGGCGGCAAACAGCGTCTCGCCGGTGAGGCCGGTGGCCGCCAGCGCATCGCCCGTCAGGATCGAACCGGCCCAGGGCTGCAGCGCCATCGTCGGCAGCAGGCCGGCCAGCGCTGTCCTCGACTCGGCGGTGGCATAGATCAGCGCCGAGGTACCCTGCGAGGCAACGCCGATCCCTCCCTCCTTCAGCTCCGCTTCAAGCCCCTGCGCGGCCAGCCATCGGCCAACATGCACGGAGCGGGCGATCGTTTCGTGTCCATGGTCGGATCCGACGACGAGCAAAGTGTCGAACCTGTCCTCATGGGCGTCCACCGTCTCGATGACCTTCGCCACCAGC
>JAKFVZ010000713.1 GCA_021732965.1 Reyranella sp. | reverse complement strand
ACTCTCGCCGCCCAGCCGCAATTCGGCGGCGGCGAACAGCCGGTCGACGATCAGGACGTTGGCGTATGCACGGGAGTTGACGAGCTCCGGCTTGCCGTCCGCGCCGACGACGAAGAGAGGCGGCATCTCGCCCTGCACGATGCCGGGCGAGAACTCGACATAGACCTTGCGCCCATCGTCATAGGCGTTGACCGGACGCCAGGGCGGCTTGTCGCCCTCGATGGAGTATCGGTACCGGCGCTGGGCAATCTCAGGGAGAACCGGCACCGGCGGCAGAGCGCGAAGGCTCCTGCCACGGCTCTCAGGGTAGAACCAGGCGACCGATGGCATATAGGGTCGCTCGTGAGCCCGCAGTTCGATGAGATACGTGCGCCGGTCGGTGTTGACCACAAGGTTGGTCTCGATGGCAGGCCGGGTCGGCTTGACCAGAATATGCACGCGACGCGTATCGCCGTTACCGCTCTCCGTGTCGCCAATGATCCAGCGTACCGTGTCGCCGGCCGCCACCGGGCCTGAGCCGGTCAGTTGTTCGCCGGGCTCCAGGGCGATGTCGGTGACCTGTCCCGGCGCGACGTAAACCTGATAGAGGGCCCCCGGGCTGTAGGGAAACACCTGTAAGGCGTTGAAGTAGCCCTCGCGGCGAGGCTCCACCCGCGCGGCGCCATTGGCGGCCTCGATGCGAGCCACCGGGTCCCTCGCATCGCCTGGTCCTCCGCGCGCAGGCGTCCAGACCGGTGGAACGTGTAGAGGTCGCGGTGGTGGATCCTCGGCAGGCACCGAGGACACCGGAAGCGGCGGCACGCTCTCGTCGTAATTGATCTGCGGTGGCTTGGTGGACGCGCATCCTGTAATCGCCAGCAGGGAGACGAAGATGGCTGGCCGCATGCTGCGGTACCTCATTGTGCGAGCTCCTTCGACCAGCTGATGGCGTTGACGAAAACGCCGAGCGGATTCTTGCGCAGGCGATCGGCGTCGCGCGGGGGTTCGATCACGATGGTGAGGATGGCGGTCCAGCGCTCGGTGGCGGCAAGCTGACCGCTTTCGAAGCGCCGCTCGGTCCACGCCACCCGGAAACTCTCCGGCGACGCCCTAATGACACTCGAGACCTCGACGGAGATCTGCATCTTGCCGAGCCTGGCGAAAGGATCGGCGCGGCGGGCATAGTCGTTCAAGGCCGCGGCGCCGCGATCGGTCGTGAACTCGTAGGCCCGCAGCCAGCCCTGGCGCAGCACGACCGCGTCGGACGGCAGCCCGCGCACGTCCTCGATGAAGCGCGCAAGATGAAAGGCGATCTGCGGATCTGTCGGCCGATAGGAGGCGTCGGCCGGGGCGATCGCCTGCGCCTGGCCGAGCCTGTCGACCTGGACGACCCAGGGCGTGATCGTCCCCCGCGCCGCTTGCCAGACGAGCCCACCGGCAAGACCGGCGGCAAGTGCCAGGCAACCGAACGCCATCAGGCGCCAGTTCCGGGCCTGGACGCGCGCCGAGCCAATCCGGTCGTCCCAGACCTGCGCGGCCTTCTGATAGGGCGTCTCCGGCACAGGTGTGTGGCCGTAACGGACGGACGAACGCTTGAACATCAATGGTTCCCTTCAGAAAGGTCGATGGAGGAGCCGCCACCACCGTGATCGCCGGACCGGATAGCGTGCGTGGCGGCGGAAGCCCCGTGACTGGCGGCCTGGCTCCGCCTCATGCGCCGCGCCCAGGCGGGTGGCGCGTCCGGCGGAGCCGCTGCAGGGCCGGGCTCGGCACCGCCGGCAGCGGCGCGCCCGCCGGCGGCAAAGCTGCTCGAAACGCTTTCAGCCGCCCGGCGGAGCGGGCTGGCCGCGGCGGACGCGCCCGCCCCGGTCACGCCGGACAGACCGCCGGCGCGGTAGGCGGTCGCGGCGCCACCTGCCAGGGCGGCAGAGCCGCGGGCGGCTGCGCCCGCGGCGCCGGCCAGTGCGCTCGCACCGCCGGTCGCGAGGGCTCCGCCTGCGGCGGCAAGCCCACCGGCCGCGAGCCCGGTCCCGACCGCCGCACCGGCCCCCAGCTGGGGTCCGCCGGAGACGATGCCGTTGGCGATGCCGGGCCCGAAGATGCCGAGGCCCAGCAGGGCCAGGGAGGCCAGCACGAGCGCCATGGCGTCTTCGATGGAGGGCTGGGCACCGGTGCTTGAGGTGAATTGAGAGAAGAGCGTCGAGCCGATCCCGACGATGACCGCCAGCACCAGCACTTTCACGCCGGAGGACACGACGTTGCCCAGCACCCGCTCGGCCAGAAAGGCCGTCTTGCTGAACAGTCCGAACGGGATCAGCACGAACCCGGCGAGCGTCGTCAGTTTGAACTCGATCAGGGTGATGAAGAGCTGAACGGCCAGGATGAAGAAGGCGAGCAGCACCACGATCCAGGCGAACAGCAGCACCACGATCTGGATGAAGTTCTCGAAGAAGCTGATGTAGCCCATCAGTCCCGAAATCGACTCCAGGAGGGGCCGTCCGGCATCGAGGCCGACCTGAGCGACCCGCCCCGGTCGCAGAAAATCCGCCGCCGACAGGCTAGTGCCGGAGGCCTTCAGCCCCAGGCCTGCGAAGCTCTCGAACACGATGCGGGCGAGGCTGTTCCAGTTACCGATGAGAAAGGCGAAGACGCCGATGAACAGGGTCTTCTTGACGAGCCGGGCAGTGACATCCTCGTCCCGGCCCCAGGCCCAGAACAGCGCGGCAAGTGTCAGGTCGATGGCGGCCAGGGTGGCGGCCAGGAAGCCCACTTCGCTGCCCAGCAACCCGAAGCCGCTGTCGATGTAGCTGGTAAAGACTTCGAGGAATCTGTCGATGACGCCTGTGCCGCCCATCGGCTTTCACTCCGTGCCTCTTGCCCACGACGTCGGGCTCATTCGTGGAACATGCGGACGTTGGACGGCTGATAGCCCGTGCTGGGCGCGAGGAAGCGGCGAAGCTGCTCCCTCGCCTGGTCCTGGGCGGCCACCCGCGCGGCCGCCTCGAGGCTCTGGGCCCTCCCCTGCGCAGCGACCGTCGCCGTGAGGTCGGCGAGCTGCTGCGCCTGAAGGGCAACGAGCTGGTTACCGGCCTGCGCCGCCTCCAGCGCCCCTGCCGCGCCTTGGCTGGCTTCGACGAGCGCGGACATTTCCAGGCGGTTGGTGTCGAGATTACCGACCACCGTCGCCTGGATGCGCAGCGCATCCTGCAGGCCCGCGACGGAGTTCTCCCAACGTGTCCGGGCATTGGCGATCAACGACTGGGCCGACTGGTTCTCCGACGCCGGCGCATAGGTCGTCGAAAACGCCCGATCGATTTGCTGGACGTCGTAGGCGATGTTCTGGGCCTGACCCAGGAGTTGCCGGGTCCGTCCGATCGACTGCTGAAGCTGCTGCAGGGAGGAGTATGGCAGGCTCGTGAGATGGCGCGCCTGGTTGATCAGCATTTGCGCTTCGTTCTGCAGCGACACGATCTGATTGTTGACCTGCTCGAGCGTGCGCGCCGCGGTCAGCAGGTTTTGCGAATAATTGCTGGGATCGAACACGTGCATCTGCGCCGAAGCCGGGAGCGCACTGCCGGAGAGGGCCAGGATGGCTGCGAGCGTAACGCCGTAACCACGGATAGAGATCATGATGGTTCTCCTGTGCTGAGGTCGGGGATGAGATCGGCAGCCCACGGCACACCGCGCGCCTGAAGCCAGCCGGCCAGGAAAGCCTTACGGCCGTGCTCGCCCAGAACGCGTTCGATCAGGGCCTGGTCGGACTTCGACGAAGCCGCCGTGAGGGCAAGCGTGACCTCGCCCAGGCCGAGTTCGAACAGGCGATTGCCGCGGCGGGACTGACAGTAGTAGTCACGCTTGGGCGTCGCCCGGGCGAGAATCTCGATCTGGCGGTCATTGAGACCGAAACGGCGATAGATCTCTGTGATCTGCGGCTCGATCGCCCGCTCGTTCGGCAGGAAGAGACGGGTCGGACAGCTCTCGATGATGGCCGGCGCAATGGCGGAGCCGTCGATGTCTGACAGAGACTGCGTGGCAAAGACGACGGAGGCGTTCTTCTTGCGCAAGGTCTTCAGCCATTCTCGCAGCTGACCGGCAAATCCCTCGTCGTCCAGGGCGAGCCAGCCCTCGTCGACGATCAGCAAGGTCGGGCTGCCGTCGAGACGCGCCTCGATCCGGTGGAAGAGATAGGCGAGCACGGCAGCCGCGGCGCCGGTGCCGATCAGCCCCTCGGTCTCGAAGACCTGCACCGACGTACTGCCGAGCCGTTCGGCCTCGGCGTCCAGCAAACGGCCATAGGCGCCTCCCAGGCAGTAGGGCTGGAGGGCCCGCTTGAGGGCGGCCGACTGCAACAGGACCGACAGGCCCGTCAGGGTGCGCTCTTCCAGCGGTGCGGAGGCCAGCGACCCGAGAGCCGACCACAGATGGTCCTTCACCTCGGGCGTGAGGACGATCTTCTCGCGGGCCAGGAGAGCTGCAATCCAGTCAGTGGCCCATCCCCGCTCCGCCACATCGTCGATGCCGGCCAGCGGCTGGAGGGCAACGGGCTCCCTCTCCTCTTCGCCGAGCGCGCTTCCAAGGTCGTGCCAATCCCCACCCATGGCGAGCGCAGCGGCGCGGATGGAACCGCCGAAGTCGAAGGCGAAAACCTGCGCCTTGTCGTAGCGCCGGAACTGCAACGCCATGAGGGCCAGCAGCACGGACTTGCCCGAGCCCGTCGGGCCGACAACGAGCGTATGGCCGACATCACCGACATGAAGGGAGAACCGGAACGGCGTTGCCCCCTCCGTCCTGCCGAAAAACAGCGGCGGGGCATCGAAGTGCTCATCCGTCGAAGGACCGGCCCAGACCGCCGACAGCGGGATCATGTGCGCCAGGTTGAGCGTCGAGACCGGCGGCTGTCGCACGTTGGCATAGGCATGCCCGGGAAGGGAGCCCAGCCACGCATCGACGGCATTGACCCTCTCCACCATGCAGGTGAAGTCGCGGCCCTGGATCACCTTCTCGACGAGACGCAGCCGTTCGTCAGCGACGCGCGGATCCTCATCCCAGACCGTGACGGTCACCGTGCAGTAGGCGGCGCCGACCGCGTCCGAGCCGAGCTCCTGGAGCGCCACATCGGCGTCGATCGCCTTGTTGTGCGCATCGGTGTCGACGAGAGTCGAGGCCTCGTTGGTCATGACCTCCTTGAGGATGGCCGCAATGGACTTCCTCTTGGCGAACCACTGACGGCGGATGCGCGTCATCAACCGGGTGGCGTCGGTCTTGTCGAGCAGGATCGCGCGCGTCGACCAACGATACGCAAAGGCCAGGCGATTGAGTTCGTCGAGCAGCCCCGGCGTGGTCATTCCGGGAAACCCGACGATCGTGAGCACCCGCAGATGGCAGTCGCCGAGCTTCGGCTCCAGGCCACCGGTCAAGGGCTGATCGGCCAGCAGGCCGTCCAGATACATGGGCACCTCCGGCACGCGCACGCGCTGGCGCCGGGTGGAGATGCAGGAATGGAGGTAGGTCAGGGTCTCGTCGTCGTCGAGCCAGTGGCACTCGGGCATGAAGCCGTCGAGGAGCTGCAGCACCCGGTCCGTCCGGTCGATGAAGCCGGCCAAGATCTCACGAGCATCCGCTCCCGCGGCGCGGTTACGGCCTTCGTATAGAAAGCGCTCGGCTCCGCCCGACTCCCAGGCCGGCGGCAGATAGAGAAAGGTCAGGTAATAGGCCGATTCGTAGTGCGTTCCCTCTTCCTCGAAGGCCGCCTTGCGCTCGGCATCGACCAGCGCCGATGCCGCGTCCGGAAACCTTCCCTCTGGGTAGATGCTGGCAGGCAGCCGCTGGGCCTCGACGAAGAGCGCCCAGCCCGATCCAAGACGACGCAGGACGTTGTTCAATCGCCCCGCGACGCCGACGAGTTCAGCCGGTACCGCGGAGTCGAGATCGGGTCCTCGGAAACGCGCGGTCCGCTGGAACTAACCATCCTTGTTCAGCACGACG
>JAKFVZ010000711.1 GCA_021732965.1 Reyranella sp. | reverse complement strand
GAGCTGTCGCAGAACCTGCTGGGCCGTCTCGTCGGCATGGACAAGGCGACGATGCAGGGCGTGGTGCGCCGGCTGAAAGAGCGCGGCCTCGTCGATTCCCGTCCCGATCCCGGCGATGCCCGCCGCACCCTTCTCAGCCTGACGACCGAAGGCCAGAAGCTGGTCGGCAAGCTGCTGCTGAACGGACCGGCCGTGTCGCGCGAGACGCTGAAGCCGCTCAACGCGCAGGAGCAGAAGCAGCTCCTCGACCTCCTGTCGCGAATCATCTGAATCCGACTCATTCGTTTGACTCGTCCGTGGCGTATGTCATCGTACGTACACGAACGATATGGGCGACTATCTCCGACCCCGAGACCTCGACGAGGCTCTCCAGGCACTGACCCGACCCTTCACGGTGCTCGCCGGCGGCACCGACTTCTATCCTGCGCGCGTCGGCCGGCCGGTCACTGAAGACATTCTCGACATCGCCGGCGTCGCGGCCCTTCGTGGCATTTCCGAAAGCGATGGCGGCTGGCGCCTGGGCGCCACCACCACCTGGAGCGAGCTGGTCGAGGCCGGCCTGCCGCCCGTGTTCGACGGACTGAAGCAGGCGGCGCGCGAGGTCGGCGGCCGCCAGATCCAGAATGCCGGCACGATCGCGGGAAACATCTGCAACGCCTCGCCGGCCGCCGACGGCGTGCCGGCCCTGCTGGCGCTCGATGCCGAGGTCGAACTGGCGAGCCGCGACGGCGTGCGCCGCCTGCCGCTCGCGTCCTTCATCACCGGCGTGCGCAAGACCGCGCTGCTGCCCGGTGAACTCGTCACGGCCCTCCATGTGCCGCGCCCGCGGCACGAGGCGCGGAGCGCATTCCTCAAGCTGGGGGCGCGGCGCTATCTGGTGATCTCGATTGCAATGGCTTCGGTCGTCGTGGAGGTCAGCAATCGAACGGTCGCGGCGGCGCGTATTGCAGTCGGCGCCTGTTCGCCCGTTGCGCAACGCCTGCCGGACCTGGAACGGGCACTGGTCGGTGCCTCGGCCGACATGCATCTCGGTGAGCAGGTCCAGCCCGGCCACCTCGCGCCGCTGTCGCCGATCGACGACGTGCGCGGCAGCGCGGGCTATCGCACCGACGTGGCCCTGGTCTTGCTGCGCCGCCTTCTGTCGACAGTCGCCGCATGAAACTGGAATTCACCCTCAACGGTCGCGAGACGGTCTGGAACGGCGCGCCGGTCACGCGGCTGGCCGCGGCGCTGCGCGACGATCTCGGCGTCACCGGCACCAAGATCGGCTGCGATGCCGGCGATTGCGGCGCCTGCACGGTCCTGCTCGACGGGCGGCAGGTCTGTTCCTGCCTGGTCGCCATGGGGCAGGTGGAAGGCTGCAGCGTCGAGACGGTCGAAGGTCTCGAAAGCGGCGATAGTGCTGTTGCTGATCTCCAACAATCATTCCTCGATCATGGCGCGGCCCAGTGCGGCATCTGCACGCCGGGCATGCTGATGGCCGCGCAGGAGCTGGTCCGCGGCAACAACAAGCCGACGCGCGCCGAGGTCGAGGAGACACTGGGCGGCGTGCTCTGCCGCTGCACCGGTTACGGCAAGATCGTCGATGCGGTGATGGACGTCGTCGCACGCGCGCCGGCGCCCGCGCCGCCGGCCGGTGAAGCCGTCGGGGCGCGCATAGTCCGCGTCGATGGGCACGTCAAGGTCACGGGCCGCGATGTCTTCGGGGCCGATGCCATTCCCAGGGACGCCCTGTGGGTGCGCGTCGTGCGTTCGCCCTATGCGCGGGCACGGTTCGAACTGGGCGATCTCGCACCCCTGCGCCAGCGTCTTGCCGCCGTGCTGACCGCGGCCGACGTGCCGTTCAACGGTTACGGCATCTATCCCGACGTGAAGGATCAGCCGGTGTTGGCCGACGGGCTGGTCCGCTATCGCGGCGAGGCGGTGGTCGCGCTGGTCGGCGAACGGGCGGACGTCATGGCCATCCGCGACGACGAGGTGCCGATCACCTGGATGCCGGAGGCGCCGGTGGTGGGGGTCGATGCCGCGATGGCCGCCGAGGCGCCGCTGGTCCAGGCCGACAAGCCGGGCAACCTGCTGCTGAAAGGCGGTGTGAAGCGCGGCGACGCGGCGAGCGCCTTCGAGGCGTGCGCTGCGGTCGCGGAAGGCACGTTCGAGACCGCCTTCGTCGAGCACGCCTATATCGAACCGGAAGCCGGGTGGGCGCTGCGGGTCGGCGACCGCATCGAGATCCACGCGACCACGCAGACTCCCTACATGGATCGCGACGAGGTCGCGAACCTGATGCGCCTGAAGCCCGAGGCGGTGCGCATCGTGCCGACGGCCTGCGGCGGCGGCTTCGGCGGCAAGCTCGACCTGTCGGTGCAGCCGCTGATCGCCATTGCGGCCTGGCAACTGGGACGGCCCGTCGCGCTGGTCTACACGCGGCCCGAAAGCATGGCCGCCAGTACCAAGCGCCATCCCGCGCGCGTTAACGCGAAGTTCGGCTGCGATGCCGAGGGCAAGCTTCTCGCCTGCGACGTGACGGCGACCTTCGATACCGGCGCCTATGCCTCGTGGGGTCCGACCGTCGCCAACCGCGTGCCGGTGCATGCGATGGGGCCCTACGCCATTCCCAACGTGCGGAGCTGGGGCGAGGCCTTCTTCACCAACGGCCCGCCGGCCGGCGCCTTTCGCGGCTTCGGCGTACCGCAGGCCGCCATCGCACATGAAGCCATGATGGACGGGCTGGCTGACCAACTCGGCATCGACCGGCTGGAGTTCCGGCATCGCAACGCCCTGCGGGCCGGCGATACGACGGCGACGGGGCAGACGCTCGCCCATTCGGCGGGGCTCGCGCAGTGCCTCGACGCGCTGCGGCCGCATTGGCGGGCTGCGCACGAGGCGATCGCTGCCTTCAACGCCAAGGGCGGTCCACGCCGGCGCGGCATCGGCGTCGGCTGCATGTGGTACGGCATCGGCAATACCTCGATGTCGAACCCCTCGCGCATGCGCGTCGGCCTGTCGCCCGCCGGCACGCTGACCCTCTACAGCGGCGCGCTCGACATCGGACAGGGCAGCAACACGATCATGGTGCAGATCGCGGCCGATGCGGTCGGTCTGCCGGCCTCGCAATTCGCCCTGGTGACCGGGGACACCGATCTCACCGCCGATGCCGGCAAGACCTCGGCCTCGCGCCAGACCTTCGTGTCGGGCAAGGCGGCGGAGAAAGCGGGCCAGGATCTCCGCCAGCAGATCCTGCGGCTGGCGAATGCCGGCCCGGAGGCCGTGCTGTCGCTCGAAGGCGCGACGCTCTCGGTGCGGGATGGCGGCGAGGTTCGCACCATCGACCTCGTCACCGCGGGGCCGTTGATGGGCGAAGGCACCTTCGATCCGCCGACCACGCCGCTCGATGCCGATGGCCAGGGCGTGCCCTATGCGACCTATGGGTTCGCGGCCCAGTTGGCCGAGGTCGAGGTCGATGTCGAGCTGGGCACGGTGAAGGTCCTGCGCATCGTGGCGGCACACGATGTCGGCCGGGCGATCAACCCGACCCTCGTCGAGGGCCAGATCCAGGGCGGCGTGGCGCAAGGCCTGGGTCTCGCGCTGATGGAGGAATACCTGCCCGGCCGCACCGAGAACCTGCACGACTATCTGATCCCGACCGTTGGCGACGTGCCCGAGATCGAGTGCATCCTGATCGAGGATCGCGAACCGCTGGGACCGTCCGGCGCCAAGGGAATCGGCGAGCCGGCCCTGGTGCCGACGGCACCTGCGATCCTGGGCGCCGTCCATCACGCGACCGGCGTGCGCGCCCATCGGGTCCCGCTGTTGCCGCACCGCCTGCGCGAGGCCATCGTCAAGCAATCGGAGGCGAAGACGACATGAGCGACGACATCTCGCTCTCGGAAGCCGAGCGCAGCGCCGGGATCGTGCGCTGCGATGCCTGTCCCGTCCTGTGCCGCATCCGGCCCGGCCGCGCCGGCGCTTGCGACCGCTATGCCAACGAGAACGGCGCGCTGGTGCGGGTGGATCCGCTGGTGCTGCTGGCCAAGCCCGATCTCGCCCGCGTCGCCTTCGCCGAGGGCAGCGAGGCGTGGCGCGGCGAACTGGGGAAAGGCGAGGGCGCGTTCGTCACCGGCATCGGCGCCACCACGACCTATCCCGACTACAAGCCCGCGCCGTTCATCGTCTCGTCGAAGCATGACGGCGTCGACATGGTCACGGTCGTGACCGAGGGCATCTTCAGCTACTGCGGCGTCAAGGTGAAGATCGACACCGACCGCTATCTCGGTCCCGAGCAGGCGGCGGTGAGGGTCAAGGGCGAGGCGGTGGGCCACGTCACCACGGCCGAGTACGGCTCGCAGATGCTGTCGCTGGGTGGCGTGCATCATCTCACTGGTGGCAGCAAGAAGGAGGGCGTCGTCACCTGCGACGCGCTGCTGGCGCTCTGTAATCGCGATTCCGTCGAGCTCAGCATCGACGGCGGCTCGACGGTGATCGTGCAGGCCGACCGGCCACCGGTCGTGAACGGCGTTCTCGAGGAACGCATGCGGGTCGGCTGCGGCTCCGCCGCCATCGGCATGTTCGCGCCGCAGTGGAAGGACCATGTCGACGAGGTGATCGTGGTCGACGACCACATCACCGGCGTGCTGAGCGAGCATCAGGGCGGCGCCTTTCTCGACATGAAGCCGGCGGGCATCCGCGTGCGCGGCCGTCGCTCGACGCCGGGCCGCTACTTCCAGGTCGCCGAGCCGGGGCTGGGCTGGGGCGGCACCAACGTCAGCGACCCGTTGGAGATCATCGAGAAGATCGATCCCAGGCAGGCCTGGCCTGGCCTCAAGCTGCTGATGGTCTCGACGACCGGCGAGCATTCGGCGTGGTTCACGCTCGACAATGAATTGAAGCCACAGCCGGCCGAGATGCCGGTGCCGGTGCGTCACGTCGTCGATCGCATCGCCGAGAACTGCGAGCCGGCGCTCTGCACCGTGCTGTTCATGGCCGGCGCCGGCGGCTCGCTGCGTGCCGGCGTCACCGAGAATCCGGTGCGGCTGACGCGCTCGGTACGCGACACGCTGACCAAAGTCACGCTGGGCGGTGCGCCGGCCTTCGTCTGGCCGGGCGGCGGCATCACCCTGATGGTCGACGTCGCGCGTATGCCTCGAAACTCTTTCGGCTATGTGCCGACTCCGGCGCTGGTGGCACCGATCGAGTTCACCCTGCGCGCCGACGATTATGCGGCGCTGGGCGGCTATGCCTCGCGCGCCGTCACGCTGGAAGATGTGCTGGCGCACCACAAGGTGCGGATCGAATGAGCGCCGTCGCCGCCCGCCTCGACGACGGCCGGCTGCACCTGCAGCACGGTCCGATCGACCTTGTAATCGAGGCGTTTGGCGCGGCCGACGAGATCGAGCGCGCCTACGGCCAGGCCATCGATCGTTTCGGCGATATCCTGCCGACGCTGGTCGGCGAACTTGCCGTGCTGCGCCGACCGGTGATGCAAGCCTATCCGCTGCTGCAAGGGCCGGTGGCGCGGCGCATGGCGGAGGCCGTATGGCCGCATCGCACGGTCTTCATCACGCCGATGGCCGCCGTCGCCGGCGCCGTCGCCGACGAGATGCTGCAGGCGATGGTCCGCGGCCGCACTCTCGACAAGGCCTATGTGAACGACGGCGGCGACATCGCGATCCATCTGGCACCGGGCCAGTCGTTGCGCGCCGGTATCGTCGCGGATTCAATGCCGAGCGAAGCTCGGCTGTTGAGCGGCAGGACATTGCGCAGCAATGTCCGGGAGCGCCGAAGGAAGAACGATCCGGCTTTGACCCCTCCGTCGGCGATGACGCCGCCACCTCCCCATTTGAATGGGGAGGAACGCTATTCATTAGACGGTGTCGCACTGCTGACGCACGACCGGCCGGTGCGCGGCATCGCAACTTCGGGCTGGGGCGGGCGGTCCTTCTCGCGGGGCATCGCGGACAGTGCGACG
>JAKFVZ010000712.1 GCA_021732965.1 Reyranella sp. | reverse complement strand
CTGAACCGCACCGGCGACGAGGAAGGCTGCCACTATGAGAACGGCGTCGTGCGCACGCCGAAGGGCTTCAAGGAAGCCTACAAGCAGTTCGCCGAGGCGGGCTGGACAGCCGTGACCTGCGATCCCGAGTTCGGCGGGCAGGGACTGCCGGCGACGGTCGGCTTCGCGCTGCAGGAGATGTTCACCGCGTCGAACCAGGCCTTCGCCATGTATCCGGGCCTCAGCCACGGTGCCTACGAGGCGCTGTCGCGGCACGGCTCGGACGAACTCAAGAAGAAGTTCCTGCCCAAGCTCACCGACGGCACCTGGTCGGGCACGATGTGCCTTACCGAGCCTCATTGCGGCACCGATCTGGGCATGCTGCGCACCAAGGCCGAGCCGCAGGCCGACGGCAGCTACAGCATCACGGGCACCAAGATCTTCATTTCCGCAGGCGAGCACGACCTCACCGAGAACATCCTCCATCTCGTGCTGGCGCGCCTGCCGGACGCGCCGGGCGGCACCAAGGGCATCTCGCTCTTCCTCGTGCCGAAGTTCCTGCCGAAGGCGGACGGTTCGGTCGGCGAGCGCAACGGCATCCGCTGCGGTGCGCTCGAGCACAAGATGGGCATCAAGGCCAACGCGACCTGCGTCATGAACCTCGACGGCGCCACCGGCTGGTTGGTCGGCGAGGCCAACAAGGGCATGATGGCGATGTTCGTCATGATGAACGCCGCGCGCCTCGGTGTCGGCATGCAGGGCCTCGGCATCGCCGATACTTCCTACCAGAGCGCCGTCGCCTATGCGCGCGATCGCCTGCAGGGCCGCTCGCTCACCGGCCCGAAGAACGCCAACGGTCCCGCCGATCCCATCATCGTGCATCCGGACGTGCGTCGCATGCTGATGATCCAGAAGTCGTTCACCGAGGGCGCCCGCGCGCTCGCGCTGTGGGTCGGCATGCTGATCGACGAGGCGCATTCGCATCCCGACGCGGCGACGCGCGAAGCGGCCGACGATCTCATCCAGATGCTGACGCCGATCATCAAGGCCTACTTCACCGACATGGGCAGCGAATGCGCCAACCTCGCGGTGCAGACCTATGGCGGCCACGGCTTCATCCGCGAGAACGGCGTCGAGCAGTTCGTCCGCGATGCGCGCATCACCCAGCTCTACGAGGGCACCAACGGCATCCAGGCGCTCGACCTGGTCGGCCGCAAGCTGCCGATGAAGGGCGGCCGCGCCGCCCAGCGCCTGCTCGGCGAGATCGGCGGCTTCATCGCCCAGCACAAGGCCGACGAGAAGATGAAGGAATTCGTCGAGCCGCTCGAGAAGGCGATGGGCCGCGTGCAGGACTCGGCTCTCTTCCTGATGCAGAACGCGATGAAGAATCCCGACGAGGCCGGCGGCGCCTCCACCGACCTGCTGCGCCTGATGGCGCTGACCGCGATGGCCTACATGTGGAACCGCATCGTCGTCGCCGCGCACAAGGGACTGGCGGCTGGCAACGACAACGCCTTCTACGAGGCCAAGATCGCGACCGCGCGCTTCTTCATGGCGCGCGTGCTGCCGCAGACCGTGTCGCTCAACCATCAGATCAAGGCCGGCGCCTCGACCCTGATGGCGCTGCCGGCCGACGCGTTCTGAAGTCGGTCCTCGCCTATGGAGCAGCGGCGTTCCTCGAGATCGCCGGCTGCTTCGCCTTCTGGGCGTGGTTGCGGCTCGGCGCCTCCGTCTGGTGGCTGGCGCCGGGGATCGTGGCGCTCGGCCTGTTCGCCTGGGCGCTTACCTTCATCGACTCCGACGCAGCGGGCCGCGCCTATGCCGCCTACGGCGGCGTATACATCGCTGCGACGCTCGTGTGGCTGTGGGCCGTGGAAGGCACGCGGCCCGATCGCTGGGACATCACCGGTGCGATCGTCTGCCTGATCGGCGCCGGCATCATTCTTTTCGCGCCGCATCGCGCGACGGGGTAATCTCGGGGCGTTTCAATGAACGCCCGAGGAAATTGCCCCATGTCCGCACCGCACGTTCTCGCCGAAGTCAAAGACGGCATCGGCTGGCTGACGCTCAACCGTCCCGATTCGCTGAATGCGCTGTCGATGGAGATGCGCGATCTGCTGGTCGAGCACAGCGCGAAGTTCGAGAAGGACCCGGCGGTGCGCTGCGTGGTGATCCGCGGCGCCGGCACGCACTTCATGGCGGGCGGTGACATCCGCGGCTTCCACAAGTCGCTGACCGAGGACAAGGAGGTCCATCTCGCGGGCTTCGAGATGCGGGTCGTGAAAGCGCACCAGGCGATCTACCAGATCCGCCGCATGAACAAGCCGGTCCTGGCCTCGGTGCAGGGCGCCGCGGCCGGCTTCGGCCTGTCGCTGATCCTGAACTGCGACCTCGCCATCGCGTCCGACGATTCGTTCTTTACGCTGGCCTATCGCCATATCGGCCTGAGTGCCGACGGTGGCGCGACCTATTTCCTGCCGAGGGTGGTGGGCGAGCGGAAGGCGCTGGAGATCGCGCTGCTCGGCGAACGCTTCACCGCCGAGGAGGCCAAGGCCAACAACATCCTGAACTGGGTGGTGCCGAAGGATCAGCTTGTCGCCGAGACCGAGAAGATGGCGCGCAAGCTGGCCGACGGCCCGACCTATGCGCTGGGCGTCGCCAAGAAGCTGATCCGCAACTCGTTCGACAACAGCTGGGACGAGCACTCGCATCGCGAGGCCGAGGGCCTCGCCGCCTGCGCCGCGACCGAGGACCATTTCGAGGGTCTGAGCGCCTTCCTCGAAAAGCGGAAGGCGAAGTTCAAGGGGAGATAGAAGCAGTGAGGCCGTCTCTTCGAAGAACACTCGTCTGCTTCGCGACCAGCATTGGTGTCTTCGCGAGCGCCGAGACGCTCGCTTCGTCTCCAGAGCCCAATTACTTCGTCGCCCGTGAAGAACGGCCAAGTGTTTGAAGGCGGGTCGTTTTTCGGCGTTGGTTCAGATTCTGGATTGCAAGGTTTGGCGTCTCGACGCTCCAGAACCTTGCGATTTCGTTTGGGGATTCCCTCTTAGAGAGGCTTGTCGTCGGAAGAGGACGTTCGCGTCCTTGCACCAAGCGGCACGTCGCGACGACCTAAGCAGCGCGCGGACGGATAGCCTTTAGTTCCGGCTCGATTTCGCGGCGTCGTTCCATCAGTTCGAAATCGGTCTGCAGGCCGATGAACATGCCTTCGGAGACACCGAAGTAGCGGGCGAGGCGCAGGTCGGTGTCCGCCGTGATCGCCCGTTTTCCCAGCACGATTTCGTTGATTCGCCGAGGCGGCACGGCAATAGCGCGCGCCAGTGCATTCTGTGAAAGCTCCATGGGCTTCATGAATTCCTCCGCCAGGATTTCACCCGGATGAGGGTTGCGCAGCAGGTTGCGCCTAGCGGTGGTAGTCGACGATTTCGACATTGTCTGGCCCTCCGGCGGTCCACACGAAGCAGATACGCCACTGGTCGTTGATGCGAATGCTGTGCTGACCGGATCTGTCGGCGCGCAAAGCCTCCAGCCTGTTTCCCGGTGGCACCCGCAAGTCGTTCAGGTCTTGCGCGTTGTTGAGCAGACGCAGTTTGCGAAGAGCCACGTTCTGTATGTCCGACGGCAATCGGCGGCTTCGTTCGCCTCGCCAGATGCGCGCTGTCTCCGTGTCGCGAAAGCTCACGATCATGACAACGCATAACGTATAACGTTATGCCAACGTGATCAAGCTCCGAATGGTCGGCGGTCCATGCTCGCCGCCGTAGAGAACGAAAGCTGTGGGATGCGGCCTCTGCGATCTCCGCGCCGTCCATGGCGACGATGTCGAAATTGCCTACGAACGCCTCGACGCTCCTTGCTGCTCGCTCGCCCTTGTGTCCATGGAGGAGTCGCAAAGCATCAAGTCACCCACAGCGACCTCTTCGATGCGAGGATTGCTAGCAGACGTGGAGCGCTTCGCGTCCATTTAGCAAGTCTATCCGGACGCTGCTGTCGACTACGATCAAGCCGCTCCGCGCCCGGCGCGACTACGCTTTAGGTCGCCTCGCCAAGGATACTTGCCGAAGGCGACGCTCACCTCCTTCTGCGGGCGCAGCTTGACCATCAGGCGAAGGGCCTGTTCCACGGTTTGGTTCTTGGTCGCGAGGCCGGACGCCTTTTGGGTCTCGGCCATCAACTTTTCGTCGATCTCGATGTTGGTGCGCATGATGAGCGGCCGCCCGTGTGTATCGATAGAACGCAGCGTACACACGGGCGGCTCGATATCCAGCGGTATGGCCTCCCGTCAGCGGCCCTTCCAGTTGGGCTTGCGCTTCTCGGCGAAGGCCTTCGGGCCTTCGACCGTGTCCTCGCTGGTCGCCATGGCGACGAAGGCCGGATAGGTCTGGTTGCGCATGCTGATCTCGAGCGACGGCTGGTCGAGCGAGCGCATCACGACCTGCTTGGTCGCACGCACGCTCATCGGCGAGCATTCGAGGATCTGGGCGGCCCACTTCTTCGCCGAGGCCATCAGCTCGGCGTGCGGCACCACCTCGGTGACGAAGCCCAGCTCGTAGCCTTCCTTGGCGCCGACGTGGCGGCCGGTCAGCATCATGCCCATGGCCTTCTTGAGCGGGATCATGCGGCTCAAGCGCTGCATGCCACCGGCGCCGGCGGCGAGGCCCACGCGCGGCTCGGGCAGCGCGAACTTGGCCTGGTCCGAGGCGACGATGATGTCGCAGGCCAGCGCGATTTCGAAGCCGCCGCCCATCGCGATGCCGTTCACGGCCGCGATCACCGGCTTGTCGAGGTCGAAGCGGTTGGCGAGGCCGCCGAAGCCCTTGGCCGGATGGACCGGGCGCTTGCCGGTCTTGGCCTGGGTCTCGGCGTGGTACTTGAGGTCGTTGCCGGCGCAGAAGGCCTTGTCGCCGGCGCCGGTGATGATGGCCACCCAGAGGTCCGGATTGGTCTGGAACTCGTCGAACGCTTCGACCATTTCCTGGTTCGCCATGGGATGACAGGCGTTGTAGACCTCGGGGCGGTTGATCGTGACGATCAGCAGGCGGCCGTCGGTCTCGACTTTGCTGTACTGGCCCATGGCAATCTCCTCTTCTTTTCTGAACGGCGATTTACCGTCCAAAATGCCACGGTGAAAAGCCGGACGATGCGACCTATCTGCATCGTGAAATGACATTTACATCCTTCCGATACGCTGCCGGCGGCCTCGCCGGGGCGCTCGCCCTGCTTTCGACGAGCCTCACTTGCGCTGCGACCTTAAACCAGAATCTTCGGACGGGCGCGGAGAGGCCACAAATCCTTGTGTCTCCCGCCGATCGGACTTCCACGCCTCCGGCGCAACCGCATCCCGTCCTGATCGCCGAGGCGAAGAAGCCCCTGCCGGGCGTCAAAGCATCCGAGCCGCCGGCTACCGCCGCGGATATCGTCGGCAAGCTGCTGGCGCCGGGCGCATCCAATCCCGACGTGCCTTTGCCGCATCCCGACCTGTCCGAGCAATTCTCCGCCAGATCCGAATCGGGCGGCCCGCTGAAGGGGCCGACACCCTATGGTCGCACGGAGACCGGGGGCGGTGTGCTGGGCTTCCGGATGCCCATTCCGGTGGAACGGAGCGGCGGCGGGCCCACCACTACATCTAGTCTTGGTACGTTCGGGCCAAAGATGCCGCTGGAGGGGGCTGCGAGGCCCTGATAGGGCGCACTGTGGCGTCGGGGCCACACGTTCCCGGCGAGTCGGATCGGGCAGGGGCCGCTGGTTGCACCGCACCAGAGGTGGTGTGTATATTCCGCCCAGTTGGCGAACGAATACAGCCCCGCCAACCTCTATTCAGTTTTCAGTCCGACAAGTTTCACGAACGAGGGGAAGAACTCATGAAGAAGGCTCTTCTGGCGGCCGCCGCCATCGTCGCGCTGCCGCTGGCCGCGCAGGCGCAGTCGCCGCAGCCGGGTCTGTACATTGGTGCCGAGGGCGGCATCAACTGGCTGACGAACTTCACGG
>JAKFVZ010000613.1 GCA_021732965.1 Reyranella sp. | reverse complement strand
CCGTAATTACAGAGACTTAACTCAATGCTGTCGCGCGTCATCGGGCTATTTTCGGCGGACATGGGCATCGACCTCGGCACGGCCAATACGTTGGTCTACGTGAAGGGTCGGGGCATCGTTCTCAATTAACCGTCCGTCGTGGCCCTCACCACGCAGAGCGGCAAGCGTCAGGTCCTCGCGGTCGGCGAAGAGGCCAAGATGATGCTGGGCCGCACGCCCGGCAACATCCAGGCGATCCGGCCCCTGCGCGACGGCGTCATCGCCGACTTCGAAGTCGCCGAGGCGATGATCAAGCACTTCATCTCGAAGGTGCACAATCGCCGCAGCTTCGCCCATCCGCAGATCGTGGTCTGCGTGCCCTCCGGCTCCACCGCCGTCGAGCGCCGCGCCATCCAGGAATCGGCCGAGAGCGCCGGCGCCCGCAAGGTCTGGCTGATCGAGGAGCCGATGGCGGCGGCGATCGGCGCCGGCCTGCCGGTCACCGAGCCCACCGGCTCGATGGTCGTCGACATCGGCGGCGGCACCACCGAGGTGGCCGTGCTGTCGCTGGGCGGCATCGTCTATCCGCGCTCGGTGCGCGTCGGCGGCGACAAGATGGACGAGGCGATCATCGCCTACATCCGCCGCAACCATAACCTCCTGGTCGGCGAAAGCTCGGCCGAGCGCATCAAGAAGACCATCGCCTCCGCCTGCCCGCCCGACGACGGCGAGGGCCGCACGATGGAGATCAAGGGCCGTGACCTGATGAACGGCGTCCCGAAGGAGCTGGTCATCACCGAGCGGCAGATCGCCGAGAGCCTTCAGGAGCCGGTGAGCGCCATCGTCGAGGCGGTGAAGGTCGCGCTGGAGAACACCGCGCCGGAACTGGCGGCCGACATCGTCGACAAGGGCATCGTCCTCACGGGCGGTGGCGCGTTGCTGGCCAACATGGACACCGTGCTGCGCCAGGCAACCGGCCTGCCGGTCTCGGTGGCCGAGGATCCGCTGCTCTGCGTGGCGCTTGGCACGGGCCATGCTGTCGAGAACATCGTGCGACTTCGCGGCGTCCTTTCTTCGATGTACTAACAGGCCGCGCCGCCGCCCGCTTGGGTTAGAATGGGCAGGAAATGGCGATTCGGGACGACTTCGAGGTAGTCGCGGGCCAGGTGCGCACGGTGGTGCAGCGCTTTGCCCTCGGCCTGCTCGTGATCGCCGCCTTCGGCATCATGCTGGTCGGCAAGGCCGACACCGTCCTGGTCGAACATGCCCGCGTGCTGGCGCTCGACGTGGCGAGCCCGGTCCTCGAAGCCATCGCCCGCCCGGCGGCCTACGCCAACCGGGCCATTGCCGATCTCCGCGAATTCGCTTCGCTGCGTGACGAGAATGCACGCCTGCGCGAGGAGAACACCCGGCTGCTGGCCTGGCAGACCGCGGCGCGGCGCCTCGAGAACGAGAACGAGGGCCTGCGCAGTCTGGCCAAGTTCCGCGAGGGGCCGGAGGCCTCCTTCATCACCGCCCGCCTCGTGGGCGACAGCGTCAGCGCCTACATGCGCGGGGCGCTGCTGAATGTCGGCCGCCGGGTCGGCGTGGCGCCGGGGCAGGCGGTCGTGACGGGAGAGGGGCTGGCCGGGCGCATCGCCGAAGTGGGCGAGAACAGCTCGCGCGTCCTGTTCGTGACCGACGTCAATTCGCGTCTGCCGATCCTGGTAGAGCGCACCCGCGAACAAGCCATCCTCGCCGGCGACAATTCCCCGCGGCTGCGCCTTACCCTGCTGCAGGGCGTCGCGGGCGTGCAGGCCGGCGATCGCATCGTGACCTCCGGTCGTGGCGGCAGCTTCCCGGTCGGCATCCCCGTCGGCGAGGTCGTCGAAACCAGTGACGGCATCATCCGCGTGCGGCCCTTCACCGATTTCTCCCGCCTCGAATTCGTGCGCGTCGTCGACTACGGCGTGACCGGCCTCGTCGGCACCGGCGCGCCGGCCCCGCCGCCGCCGCCGGGCGGCACGGCCGTACGGTCTCGCTGACATGCGGACCGACGGTACGCTCGCTCTCCTGGACCGCTGGGGCCGCGCCGCGCTTCCCGGCACGGTCCTGCTGTTCTTCGTGCTGCTGACGCTGGCGCCGCTACGCGCACCCTATCTGTCGAGCGCGCTGCCGCTCCTGCCGGCGCTGGTGGTCTTCCAGTTCAGCCTGGCGACGCCCGAGCGCCTGCCGGGGCCGCTGCTGCTGGCTCTGGGCGTCCTGCTCGACCTGCTGCTGGGAGGACCCGGCGCGCCCGTCGGCGTCAGCGCGCTGGGCTTCGTGCTGATCCGCGCGGCCGTCGTGGCCAACCGCCGCTACCTCGTGGGCGTTCCGTTCCTGTTCCAGTGGATCGGCTTCTGTATCGTCTGCTGGGGCTTCGTGGCGCTGGTCTGGGCCTTCACGACCCTTTGGACCTGGGCGCCCATCGATCCCGTGCCGGCGATGTTGCAGTATGTGGTGGTGATCGTGATCTACCCGCTGCTGGCCCCGCTGCTCGCGCGCGTGCGTGCCCGCGACCCGCTGAATGTCCCCGAACTGTCGCGCGGCGGCGCACGGACGGGGGAGACGACGCTATGAAGAACTTCCGCAAGGGCGACGGCGAGCGCAGCGGGCTCTTTACCCGCCGAGCCCTGGTGCTGGGCGGGGCACAGGCGGTGCTGATGACGGCGCTGGCCGGCCGCCTCTACCAGCTGCAGGTCGTCGAGACCGACCGGTTCGCCACGATGGCCGAGGAGAACCGCATCAACATGCGGCTGCTGGCGCCGTCGCGCGGCCAGATCTTCGACCGCAGCGGCGTGCCGCTCGCCGTAAACCGCAACAATTTCCGCGCCATGGCGACGTCGGATCGCGGCCGCGGCGCCGACCTGCTGGTCGAGCGCCTCGACCAGATCTTCAGTCTCGGCGAGGCCGAAAAGGTGCGGCTGCTGCGCGAGCTGCGCCGCAGCCGCAGTGCCCAGCCCATCGTGGTGCGCGAGAATCTCGGCTGGGAAGAGGTGGCGCGGCTCGAATTCAACGCCCCCGACCTGCCCGGCGTGTTCATCGATCTCGGCCAGTCGCGCGACTATCCCGAGGGCGAGCTGATGAGCCACATCGTCGGCTACACCGGCCGCGTCGCCGACGAGGATCTCGCCGGCCGCGACGATCCGGTGCTGCAGCTCGCGACCATGCGGTTCGGCAAGAAGGGCGTCGAGCGCTCGCTCGAGGACAACCTGCGGGGCCGTGCCGGCGCCGTCCAGGTCGAGGTCAACGCCGTCGGCCGCGTCGTGCGCGAACTCGACCGCACGGAAGGCCAGCCTGGCGCCAATGCGCTGCTGACCATCGACCTCGACATCCAGCGCTTCGCCACGGAGAAGATGAAGGAGCACAAGAGCGGCTCCGTCGTCGTGCTTGACGTCGTCACCGGCGACGTGATCGCCATGGTCTCGACGCCGGGCTTCGATCCCTCGACCTTCGCGCGGGGAATCACGCAGACCGAATGGCGCGACCTGCTCGATAATCCCGAGCGGCCCCTGCACAACAAGGCGATTGCCGGCGTCTATCCGCCGGGCTCGACCTACAAGATGGTGACGGCGCTGGCTGCCCTCGAGGCCAAGGTGATCGATCCGTGGACGCGCCTGCCGTGCGTGGGCTTCCTCGAGCTCGGCAGCATCAAGTTCCATTGCTGGCTGAAGGGCGGTCACGGCTCGACCAATGTGACCGAGGCCCTCGCCTGCTCCTGCGACTGCTTCTTCTACGAGGCGGCGCGCCGGGCCGGCATCGACCGCGTGAGCGACATGGCCCAGCGCCTGGGCTTCGGCAAGGTGAGCGAGCTCGGCCTGCCGGGCGAGTCCGCTGCCAACCAGCCGACGCGCGCCTGGAAGCAGGAGAAGATCGGCAAGCCGTGGCAGCACGGCGACACGTTCAACCTCGGCATCGGCCAAGGCTACATGACCGCGACGCCGCTGCAGCTCGCCATCATGACGGCGCGCATCGCCAATGGCGGCTACGAGGTCCAGCCCAACCTGCTGCTGGCCAAGGCCACGCCGCGCGAGGAGCTGGCGCCTCCGGCGGTGCGCACCAAGCCGACGGCGCCGTCGCTGCGGCTCAATCCGCAGCATCTGGCGATCGTGCGCCAGGGCATGTCCGACGTGGTCAACGGCAGCCTCGGCACGGCCAATGCGCTGCGCGTCAAGCAGCCCGAACTCACCTTCGCCGGCAAGACCGGCACCGCGCAGGTCAAGCGCATCACCGAACGCGAGCGCGAGATGGGCATCACCCAGGCCTCGCTGCCGTGGCACCTGCGCCATCACGCGCTGTTCGTCTGCTATGGCCCGGTCGACAATCCGCGCTATGCCTGCGCCGTGATCGTCGAGCATGGCCAGGCCGGTGGCGCCACCGCGGGTCCGATCGGCCGCGACGTGCTGGTCGAGACCATGAAGCGCGATCCGTCGCGCCGCACCGACCGCTTCAAGAAGATGGCGTCGCGATGAGCCTGGCCGCCATGGGCAGCAGCGCGGCGCTCGACGCGCCGGCGCCGGTCGGTTTCGCCGAGAAGATCTGGCGCATCAACTGGGGCCTCGTGCTGGTGCTGACGGCGATCGCCGGCATCGGCGTGCTGGCGCTCTATTCGGCGGCCGGTGGCCGGTTCGAGCCGTGGGCGGCGCGTCATGCGGTGCGCTACGGCTCTGCCTTCATGCTGATGCTGGTGGTGGCCCTGATCCATCCAAAGGTCTGGCTGTCGCTGGCCTGGCCGATCTACATCGTGTCGGTGCTGATGCTGGTGGCGGTCGACGTCATCGGCAAGATCGGCATGGGCGCCCAGCGCTGGCTGGTGATCGGCCCGATGCAGATCCAGCCGTCCGAGATCGCCAAGGTCGCCGTCATCCTGGTAATCGCGCGCTACTATCACGGGCTGCGGCGCGAGCAGGCCTCGCAGTTCCTCTACACCCTGCCGCCGCTCATGATGATCCTGGTGGTGGTCGGCCTGGTCATGGTCCAGCCCGATCTCGGCACCGCGATGATGGTGCTGATGGGCGGCGGCGCGCTCCTGTTCGTGGCGGGGGTGCGGATCTGGATGTTCCTGGCCGCCGGCATCGGCGCGGTGGCCTGCCTGCCCATCGCCTGGTCGCTGATGCACGACTACCAGAAGAGACGCGTGCTCACCTTCCTCGATCCCGACCGCGACCCGCTGGGCGCGGGCTACCACATCACCCAGTCCAAGATCGCCATCGGCTCGGGAGGCATGTTCGGCAAGGGCTTCCTGAAGGGCACGCAATCCTCGCTCAACTTCCTGCCCGAGAAGCAGACCGATTTCATCTTCACGACTTTCGTCGAGGAGTGGGGCATGGCCGGTGCGATGGTGTTGCTCGGCCTGTTTGCCCTGGTGGTGGTCTGGGGCTTCTCGATCGCCTTCCGCAGCCAGCATCATTTCGGCCGGCTGCTGGCGCTGGGCGTCACGGCGATGCTGTTCCTCTACGTGTTCATCAACACCGCCATGGTGATGGGCATGCTGCCGGTCGTCGGCGTCCCGCTGCCGCTGGTCAGCAACGGCGGCACGGCGCTGCTGTCCGTGATGTTCGCCTGCGGACTGCTGATCGGGGTCAACGTCTATCGCGATGCGCAACTGCCGCGAACCCGGTAGGCGAGCGGCCGAAAAATTCCTTCGAACGGGGCTATCGACAAGGCGGAACAGCCTTGGTATAGCCGCCGCCTTCCGGGCAATGACCCTGCTAGGCAGTGGGGGCGCATAGCTCAGTTGGTAGAGCAGCTGACTCTTAATCAGCTTGTCCCAGGTTCGAGCCCTGGTGCGCCCACCAATGCCCGCAAGCACATATCCGATCGAGCCACAGGAACGCGAGCAGTACGGGCTGGGCCCATAAAACTCGCACGGCGACTGAGCGCACTCAGAAGAGGGGCAGCGGCTTCGACGCGACCTGTCGGGCCCGGACCGGGCGCACGCCTAGAGCGCGCAGGATGGCTGCCGTGACCTCGGCTGCATGGTTTTTGCGGGCCGTGCCGAGGGCGAT
>JAKFVZ010000610.1 GCA_021732965.1 Reyranella sp. | reverse complement strand
GGGCCGGCCATCGAACACGCTCAGGATGTTCTCAATGGCGGTGACGGCCATGCGGTCGCTGGCTTCCTTGGTGACGCCCGCCATGTGCGGGCTGAAGATCACGTTCTCCAGCGTGAACAGCTTGTTCGTGGGCTCCGGCGGCTCCTTGTCGAGCACGTCCAGCCCGGCGCCGCGCAGCTTGCCGCTGCTCAGCGCGTCGAACAGCGCATCCTCGTTCACGATGCCGCCGCGCGCGGTGTTCACCAGGAAGGCCTCGGGCTTCATCAGGCCCAGCGTCTCCTTGTTAAACATGTTGATCGTCTCGGGCGCCTTGGGGCAATGCACCGACACGAAGTCGACCTTGGGCAGGGTCGCCTTGAGGTCGGTGACCTTGGTGGCACCGGCCTTCTTGATCTCGGCCTCGGAGATGTTGGGATCGAGGACGAGGACCTCCATGTCGAAGGCGACGCAGCGCTTCACGGTGCGCGACCCGATGCGGCCCATGCCGACGACCAGGATGGTCTTGCCCGACAGGTCGGCCGGCAGATCGGAGAGGCGCTCGGCCCATCCCTTCTCGCGCACGAAACGGTCGTACTTCTTCACCAGACGCGCCGAGGCGAGCAGCATGTACATCGCGTGCTCTGCCACCGAGACCGAATTGGCGATGCCGGTGGTCATCAGCGGGATCTTGCGCTTGTTCAGCGCCGGGATCTCGACGGCATCGAAGCCGACGCCGAGGCGGGCCACCACCATCATGCCGGGTGCCGCGTCGAGCTCGGCCTGGCGAAACGGCGTGGCGCCCAGGGTCACCGCGTTGGCGTCCGCGAGCTTCGGGTGCAGCGAGGGCACCCGGTCGTCGGTCAGGATCTCGTAGTCGACATCGTCGCGCGCCTTGAGGACGGCGATTCCCGCCTCCGGCATGCGGCCGACGATCAGCACTTTCTTGCGGTTCTTGCCAGTGTTCGGGCCCGTATTCATCGTTTCCCCTGCGGTCTTGTCATGCAAACGGGCGCGATCCTAAGGCCGGCCGCCGTGAGAGGCTAGGGCAAGTAGTTGAGGGGCAACCGCGTGGTGGATTTGATCTCCTCCATCGCGAACATAGAGGTCACGTCGGACAGCTCGATCTTGGCGATCAGGCGCTTGTAGAAGGCGTCGTAGGCCTCGATGTCGGGCAGGGCCAGCCGGATCAGGTAGTCGATCTCGCCACTCATGCGATAGCAGTCCATCACCTCCGGAAACGAGGCCACGGCCTTGGCGAAGCGGGTCAACCACTGGGCGTTGTGCTGCGCCGTCCGCACCGCCACGAACACCGTGACACCGGCGTTCACCGCCTTGCGGTCGAGCAGCGCCACGCGCGAACGAACGATGCCCTCCTCCTGCAGGCGGTTGATGCGCCGCCAGCAGGGCGTCGTCGACAGGCCGACACGCTTCGCGACCTCGGCCAGTGGCATGTCGGCACTGTCCTGCAGGCAATCCAGAATCTTCTTGTCGAAGGAATCCAGTGTGAATTTTCCAGCCATTGGCCTCCTCGCGGAATGTGATTCTCAAGTTAGGCCATCATGACGCAAAGCTAGCAAGCCGTTTCCGTCCGGCGCCGGTACAATCACCCCCATGATCCGCCGCTTTACCGAACACCCCGCCTCGGTCAACGAGACCTATCTCCAGCACATGGGGATGGCTTTTGGCTTCGGCAGCAAGATGCTGGTTGGCTCGATCGCCTGTTTCCTGCACGGTCTCTTCCCATGGGTTTGCCTCACCCGCGGAAGCGACACGGTTCGAACTCTCCATCATCGCATGGTGAGCCATCGTACGGTGCGTCCCGCAAAGGACGACACCACGGTAGTCGCGGCGGGCGACTAGCCCCGCTCTCCAGCTTCGTTGGTTGGCTCGTCGCGACGATTACCGTCGCGGCGATGTCCGTTTGCGCGCAGGACCGGGCCCTGGTGCCGGTCACGATCGACGGCGCACCGGTGAAGCTGGCCACCATCACCCACAAGCCGGCGGGCGGCGATCAACTTCGTCGGCGGATGGATGCCGGACGCCTGCTCGACCGCGACAACGATCCATTCTATCGGATCGCGCATTCGCGTACGAATTTCGCGGCGTTCCAGGCGGCCGGCGGACGCGGAACTTTCCACGAGTATGCACCTCCGGCGGGCCTGAACGGCCATCAAATAAATTCCGCACCAGCCCTTTGGAGTGCGACGATGGAGACCTACCTCATGGAGAGAGGGCTGCCGGGACGTCCTCGATAGAAACCGCAACCCCTTCCCGACTTGCTACGTTTCATGCGGGGGAGCGAACAAAAGCGGAGGCTCTAATGGAAACAGCATTGCGGATCAGCTACCAGGGCGGCACTCCCAGCGAAGCGCTGAATGTTCTCATCACCGACCATGTCGAGACGCTCGAGAAGCTCCATGGCCGTCTGACATCCTGCCAGGTGATCGTGCAGGTACCCGAGCGACATCACCGCACGAGCAACCTCTTCAGCGTGAACATCCATATCGCGCTGCCGGGCCACATCGACGTGAACATCGATCACAAGTCGCACGATGACGAACGGTTCGCCGATCCCACCTTCGCGGTGAACGACGCATTCCGTCGCGCCAAGCGGCAGATCAAGGAGCGCGCCCGCCGGCAGCGCGGCGACGTGAAGAACCTCCATGAGCGGGTCGACCGTACGCTGGATCGCCCGGAGCCCTGAGCCCGCGCCCTAACGCCGGCGCGGCACGCGCTTTTCGTCGAGTCTTTCCCGGAGAAGAAAGACTCGATCGCCGCCCCAAAAAATCTCGCCATCAAGGACAAAACTCGGGACGCCGAAGATCCCCGACGCCTCGGCCTCGGTGCGCAGCGCGTCATGCCGGGCGCCGCCTTCGCCGTCGAGGAAGGCGGCAAAACCCGGAGGCGCGCCCGCCCGCTCCAGCGCGGCGCTCACGGCCTCGACGCTTTCCGGATCGAGGTCCCGCCGCCAGAAGCGATCGAAGGCAAGATCGTTGTAGGCACGAAAGACGCCGTGCTGCTGCGCGTAGAGCATCCCGGCATTGATCGTGCGCGCGTAGTAGATTTTCTTCGGGCCCATCAGGACGAGCCCCTGCTTGTTGGCGAAGCGGCGCGCGTCCATGTAGGCGTAGCGCACGCGACGCCAGTGGTGCGGATCGCGCTGCTCGACCGAGCCCTGGAACGAGGCGATGTCGAGCGTGTAGGGCCGCCATTCGAGGTCGATCTCGTAGTCGGCCTCGAGCTGGTAGGCCCACGCCTTGGCGACGAAGGCGTAGGGGCTGACATAGTCGGTCCAGAGAATGACCGTGGCGCGTGCGGTCATATCCTGCGGGTCTCGTGCCGCCACAGCCACCAGAAGACACCACCGGCCGCGACGGCCAGCAGCGCACCGACGAGCAGCAAGATGGCCGAATCCTGGATCCACGCCACCGCCGGCACCGACAGCGCGAGGAAGAGGCCAACGACGCAGATACGCCAGACCCGCGCGTGAACGCCGGCCACGAAGGTGCCGAGCGCCAGCAGGATCAGGAGCGCGAGGCTCGTCGCATTGTCGTTCACGACGCCGCGCACCTCGGGCAGGAACATCAGCCACATGGCCGCCAGGAAGGCCAGCCAGTGCAGCGCCTGGGTCACGACCAGCCGCAGATGCTCCGAAGTCTTGTCGACTTCCCGCCAGCCCGAAAAGATGCACGCAAGACCGTAGACCGGGGCGAGCGCCATCCAGTAGCCGTAGGTCGCCGGTCCGCGAAAGCCCATGGCGATCACGCCGCCGACCGCCAGCACCAGCATGGCCACGTACGGAAGCTCCCGCAGCAGCCAATGTCGGCCGGCGCCGCCCTCGCCGGTCAACGCGCGTCCTTCGCCAGCCGCTTCTCGACGACCCGCGCCCACAGGGTCGAACCGAGCGTGAGCGCCTCGTCGTTGAAATCGTAGCTGGGATTGTGGACCTCGCAGCCGCCTTCGCCGCCGCCGTTGCCGATGTTGATGAAGGCGCCGGGAACCTCTTCCAGCATGTAGGAGAAGTCCTCGGAAGCCATCACGAACGGGCCTTCGCGGTTCATGTTCTCCGGCCCCACGATCTCGGCCGCCACGTCGGCGATGAACTTCACTGCGTCCTTGTCGTTCACCAGCGGCGGGAAGGCGATGCGCACGTCGGCCTTGGCGCTGCCGCCCAGGGTCTTCGCGATGCCGCTGGAGATCGTCTCGATGCGCTCCTTGATCAGGGCCATCGTCTCCTTCCGGAAGGCGCGGATCGTGCCGCGCAGCACGGCCTCCTGCGGGATCACGTTGTAGGCGTCGCCCGAGTGCATCTGCGTGACCGAGATCACCGCCGAATCGAGCGGCGCGACGTTGCGCGACACGACGCTCTGCAGCGCAGAGATGATCTGCGTGGCGATGATGACCGGGTCGATGCCGGTCTCGGGCCGCGCGCCGTGCGCGCCCTTGCCGGTGATGTGGATGTCGAACAGGCCGCCGCCGGCCATCTGCGGGCCCGAGCGGATGGCGAACTTGCCGACGTCGAGCTTCGGCCTGTTGTGCATGCCGAAGATGATCTCGCAGGGAAACTTCTGGAACAGCCCGTCCTTGACCATCGCCTCGGCGCCGCCGCGGCCTTCCTCGGCCGGCTGGAAGATCAGGTGCACGGTGCCGTCAAAGTTGCGCGTGGCCGCGAGATACTTGGCGGCGCCCAGCAGCATCGCGGTGTGGCCGTCATGGCCGCAGGCATGCATGCGGCCCTTGTGCTGGCTGCGATGGTCGAAGGTGTTGAGCTCGTCCATCGGCAGCGCGTCCATGTCGGCGCGCAGGCCGATGGCGCGCGGATTGTTGCCGACGCGGATCGTGCCGACGACGCCGGTCTTGCCGATGCCGGTCGTGACCTCGCAGCCCCACTCCTTCAGCTTCTGCGCCACGATGGTGCTGGTGCGCTCCTCCTCGAAACCCAGTTCGGGATGCGCATGGATGTCGCGCCGGATGGCAGTGAGCTCGGCGGCGGCGGCGGCGATCAGCGGTTCGATTTTCATGGCGATCAGGGCTCCAGCAGGAAGGAGGTCATTACACGACGAAACTCCGCGCCGTGCACGTTCGGATATGCATGGCCGCCGTCCGGCAGCACATAGGCGCGGGCGCCGGGGATCAGGCGCACCAGCTCCTCGGTGAAGTAAAGCGGCGTCACCGTGTCGTCGCGGGCACAGACGGCCAGCGTACGGGCCGTCACCTTCTGCAACTGCTCGCGACGGTCATGCGCCACGATGGCGGCGATCCGCGACAGCACGATCTCGGGCTCGGGGATGGTGCCGGCCGACTTCGCCTCGGCGGCCACCAGATCGGCGTCGTGGTCTCGCACCCAGGACGGCGAATTGAGCGCCAGCGCGCTCGACTTCAGATAGGCCTCCGGCCCCAGTTCGCGCAGCATCAACGAACGCACCTCGAACAACCGGCGGAAGAAGGCGTCGGTCTTCGCCCAGGTGGCGCTCAGCACGAGCCGGTCGATCCGCTCGGGATGCTCGATCGCCAGGATCTGGCCCATGGCGCCGCCGGTGGAATGACCGCACCAGTGGACTTTCTCGTAGCCCAGCCCCTCGATGAGCTGCCGCGCATCATCGGCCATCTGCTCGACGCTGTAGATGATCTTCGACAGGGAACTGCGCGCCGTACCGCGATGATCGTGCACGACCACGGTGAATTGCCGCGCCAGTTCGGACACGTTGTCGCCCCACCAGCGTGCGTCGCCGCCGAGGCCTGCGACCAGAAACAGCACGGGACCGCTGCCATGGACCTCGTAATGGAGTTCCGCGCCATCGCGCAGCTTGAACAGGGGCATTCCGTCTCCTCGGCGATTTGCTATGGTCGCCCCAGGAGGTAAGCGCACCATGAAGCGCCTGTCGATTGTTGCGTTGGCCCTGATGAGCGGCTGCGCCCCCAACGAGCAGCCACAAACCAGCGCGATTCCGCGGCCCGCACCCGAAGAGGTGCGGGCCGCGGAATCGCGCTGGTTTGTGGCTGCTAGTTGGGGGCGCAGCCGCTCATCA
>JAKFVZ010000598.1 GCA_021732965.1 Reyranella sp. | reverse complement strand
GGTCGGCAGGCCGGGCGGCAGCGCAGGCCGGTCACGCAGCGGACCGCCGGCGCCCTGCGGCTTGCCGGCATGGAACGTCGGCGGCTGGTCGAACGGATCGGCGCGCAGGCCGAAGCCCGAAGAGATCGACACGGTATCGAGGGGGAGGCGGAACGACGGCAGGGTCGCGGACTGGCCGCTCGACATCCAGAAGCGCTCGTTGTTGTCGCGCGTGCGGAAGCGATGGATCGCCATCACGCCGCGAGGCGTCCGCAGTTCCATCCAGAGCACGCGACCGACATCGAGCGGCGCGCCATCCTGCGTGAAGGTCCGCTCGTAGCGGACATAGAACCGGTCCCCGTCGCGCATTTCCTTCGCGAGGTCGATCGAGGTCCCGAGCGCCTGCAGGGCCTCGAGCATGGCCGGTGCGGGAACGCCCGCTGCCACGGCCGACGCCGCCAGCGATCCGCCGGCGATCGTGCCGGATACGCCGATCCGGCGCTCGAACGGCAGGTAGGCCTGAAGCCGCTCGTCATCGAGCCCGTCGCCCAGCAGCCTGTCGGCGACGTCACGCCCCTGCGCCAGGACCGCCTCCGGCACGGGCCCGTTTGAGACTGGCGGCGGAAGGTTGTCGGCAACGGCGATGAGCGGCTGGGGAAGCGTGATCTTGATCGCCAGGCTGCGTTCGAGCAGTCCGTCGATCGAGGCGATCTCCACGAATTTCAAATGGTCCCGCAGGCCCGCGAGGACGGACGGCTGGTCGTGGAGCGGCGGCAGTTACTGGCCGAGAAGCCGCAATTCGGCCGCGCGGCCTTCGCCCCATGGCCTATCGCCGGCGATGCCCTGGGACATCCCGCCAAAAAGCAATGAAGCGGCAAAAGCCGCGGCGACCGAGGGTCGGGTCATCAAGTCCTTCTTGTAGGGCCGACGTCGGGGCATCGCTCGTGACCGCCGCGTGACCCTGGGAACTTACCTCACCTGGAAGTGGGCTTCCACGCTCTCGCTCGCCTTTCCGCCTCGGCGATTTGCGCAGGGTTCATGCGCGCTGCCAGCGTCGCGAGGTCCTTCCGGGCCTGATCCAGACGGTCCTGGTTCTTCGCCGTGTAACGGTCGATCGACAGCTTGATCCACTTGTAGGCCTCGATGTCGTCGCGCGGGGGGATGCCCTCGCCGAAGCCCAGCATGAAGCCGATATTGTTCTGGGCCCGTGCATATCCCTGCCGGGCGGCTGCGAGATAGAGGCGCGCCGCCTCGTTGAGATTGCGTGGCACGCCTTCGCCGCTCCAGTACATGGCGCCCAGCAGCGTCTGCGCCTCGGCTTGGCCCTTGGCGGCCCAGACCTTCCAGATGCGAACGGCGGTCGCCATGTCCTTGCGCTCGTAGGCGCCCGCCGCCTGGCGCATCTGCTCTTCATAGGATTGCGCCGATGCCGGCGAGGCCAACGCCGCGAGGAGAAGGACCAGCAGGGCGGAGAATGCGGATTTCATGCCCTCTGGTATGGCGAGGCAGACTTCGTTCGACAAGTCCGCGGACGCTCCTGGCGCAAACCGCAGCGGCCGCGAAATCGCTCCCCTAACCCGACGCCATTATGACATGTTTCGGCGTCATCTATCGTACGCCCGCCATTTCAGGATGAAGTCCATGCTCTCGAGCCGCCGCCTTGTGCTCGTCTCCGCCCTCGCCCTGTTGTCCCCGCTGCCTGCCTTCGCGCAGCCCGCGCCGGATTCACTGCAGAAGGTCGAGATCCTGCTCGACTGGAAGGCGCTGCCGACCTTCGCGGGCTTCTATCTCGCTCGGGAAATGGGTGCCTTCGAACGGCGCGGCCTGGAAGTGACCTTCGCGGAAACCCAGGGCGCCATCTCCTCGGCGGAGATGATCGGATCCGGCAAGCAGTACTGGATCGGCTCGTCGAGTGGCATCGCCACCGCCATCGGACGTTCCAAGGGCGTGCCGGTCAAGAGCCTCGCGGTCTACTACGCAAGGACGCCGACCGTGATCTATACGCGCGGCGAGGACCGTATCGCCCATCCGCGCGACCTGTACGGCAAGACGCTGGGCCTGGTGCCCGGCAGCATCACCAACGAGGAATTCCGCGCCCTGCTCGCCGCCAACCGGCTCGACCGCAGCAGGATCAACGAGACGACAGTCACCTGGAACGCCTACGACCTGGTCGAGAAGAAGGTCGATGCGCTGATCGACTATGACGAGATGGCGCCGTCCGAACTGATCGCCGAGGGCCGCCGCATCACCATGATCCGGCTGAGCGATTTCGGCGTGAAGGCGTACAGCCTGAACTTGATCGTGAACGACGCGGCCTGGGCCGATCCGGCGAAGCGCGAGATCGCACGCAAGATCGAGGACGCGGTGCAGGAGGGCTACAACTCGGTGCGAGAGCGACCGGGCGATGCCGCGCTGCATTTCTCGCGCCTCTTCCCGCGGCTGGCTCCGCGCTATGTCGACCGCAGCATGGCGACCGTCTCCCAGCAGCTCTCCGGACCGCCGACCGGCCAGCAGACACGCGCCGGGTGGGAAGCCACGATCGCCACGCTTGAGACACTGGGCCTGCTCGCCAAGCCGATCACCGTGGACGAAGTGGCCATCCTCGACTGACGCACGGAACGGGCTCGCCTACCACCCCCACACAAGTTTCTTCGAAATCCAGCCGCGAAGTCCTTCGCGCTGGACCTTCACCCAGCCGCCGCGGCGTTCGAGCGTCTTCAGTGTATCGCCATAGGCGAATTTGCCGACGACGCGACTGGTGGTCGTCGGCTGGCTGCGCAAGTTGGCGATCTTGACCTTCACGATGTGATACGCCGTGCTGCTGGTGAGCTTGCGGAGAACCCAGCCCTTGTCGTTCTCGAAGTCGCGCACTTCCAGCCAGTCGCCGCGTCGTCCGACGATCTTCAGCGGAAACCCTCTTCCCAGCACCCACTCCGCCGGATAGCGCGTCCCCGGACCGCTGCGGAAATTCACCTCCTCCGCCGCGATGCTCACCATCTGCTGCGCGTGGGCGGGCGACATGCCCAGCGCGAAGATGGCGACGAGGAGAACGATCAAGCCATGACGACATGAAAGCATGCGTGAGGGTTCCTTCCCGTTATCTGTTGAACAACGACTCCTCGCGCGGAGTCTGTTGCGTCAGACTGGCCTCGTCTGAGGCCTGCCGTGGAGGCGGTTGGCGCCAGCGATGACGATAGTGGTGATCGCGACCATTGTCAGGCTCAGTACGGCGATGGCCCCGACATCGCCGCTTTCCTTCAGATCGAAGATCAGCAGGGAAAGTACCTTCGTCTCCGAGGTGAAGTGGATCACCGCGGCCGACAGTTCGCGAATCGCGGCGACGAAGATGAAGCACCAGGTCGCGATCACGGCCGAGCGCAGCAGCGTCTCGGGCTCGACGACCAGCGCGCGGGCGAGGACAGCACCTTGCCGCCCACTTCGATTTCGCCTGCCGAGGGTTCGATGAATCTCGCGATCGGCCGCAGGGTGGCGGTCTTTCCGCAGCCCGACGGGCCCAGAAGGCAGACGAGCTGGCCATGCTCCACCCGCAGCGAGATGTCGTCGACCGCGACGGCAGCGCCGTAGTGCCTGGAAAGGCCCTTCAGTTCGACGGAGGCCACGTTTCCTCCCTGTTAAGTCACACCTTATTCAAATCAGCCGACGCAGGCTATATTCGCCGCCTCATTGGAAGGAATGCCGGCATGCAGGAACAGAAAATCATCGGCCGCCGCGAAGGCGCCGTGGGCCACGTCGTCTTCAACAACCCGGCCAAGCTCAATGCCGTCTCGCTCGACATGTGGGACGGTTTCGTCAGCATCCTGAAGGACTTCGCGAAGGATCCGGAAATCCGCTGCCTCGTCGTCAGCGGCTCGGGCGGCAAGGCCTTCGTGTCCGGCGCCGACATCTCGAAATTCGAAAGCGAACGCGCCAATGCCGAGGCACAGGTGCGCTACGACGCCATCTCCAAGGAAGGCTACGAGGCGCTCTACGACTTTCCCAAGCCGACCATCGCCAGGATCACCGGCTACTGCATCGGCGGCGGCATGAACCTCGCGGCCTGCTGCGACCTGCGCTACTGCAACGAGGGCGCGCGCTTCGGCGTGCCGGCCGCCAAGCTCGGCCTCGGCTACGGCTTCCTGCGCATCGAGCGCTTCTCGCGCATCGTCGGCCTGCCGCGCGCCATGGAGTTCCTGTTCACGGCCAAGCAGTATTCCTCGAAGGAGGCCTACGACATGGGCCTGGTGCACGGCGTCGCCGCCGATGCTGAACTCGACGCCATGGTCGACGGCATCACCGGCGCCATCGCCCAGAACGCGCCGCTGACGATCGGTCTCGCCAAGGCCGCGGCGCGCGAGATCGCCAAGCCCGAGTCGAAGCAGGACCATGCGAAGCTCGACAGAATGGCCGAGGCCTGTTTCGACAGCGAGGATTTCAAGGAAGGCCGTCGGGCGTTCATGGAAAAGCGCAAGCCGGTCTTCAAGGGCCGCTAGGGAACGAGAGGAAACCCGATGACCGCCCTGCCCCTTTCGCATCTCACCGTCCTGGACCTCACGGCGCACCGCGCCGGGCCGACCGCCGTGCGCCAGCTCGCCGATTGGGGCGCGCACGTCATCAAGATCGAGCCGCCGCCGCCGCCCTCCGAGGGTGGCAAGAACAACGATTCAATGGGCGGCGCGCGGCACGGCTTCGACTTCCAGAACCTGCACCGCAACAAGAAGTCGATGACGCTCAACCTCAAGAGCGCCGAGGGCCATGCGATCTTCATGAAGCTCGCGGCCAAGGCCGACGTCATCGTCGAGAACTATCGCTCGGACGTGAAGCATCGCCTCAAGGTCGACTACGACACGGTGGCGAAGGTCAACCCGCGCATCGTCTACGGCTCGATCGCGGGCTTCGGCCAGAGCGGCCCCGATGCAGCGCGCCCCGGCGTCGACCAGATCGCCCAGGGCATGGGCGGCCTGATGTCGATCACCGGCGAGCCCGGCCGCGGACCGATGCGCGTCGGAATCCCCATCGCCGACCTCACCTCGGGCCTCCTGCTCGCGCAGGCGATCATGCTGGCGCTCTACACGCGCGAGCGCACCGGCAAGGGCCAGTGGGTCCACACCTCGCTGATCGAGGCGCAGATATTCATGCTAGACTTCCAGGCCTCGCGCTGGCTGATGAAGGGCGAAGTGCCGAAGCAGGCCGGCAACGACCATCCGACCAGCATCCCGACCGGCGTGTTCCCGACCAGCGACGGCTACATCAACATCGCCGCCGCCGGCGACAAGATGTGGAAGCGCGCCGCGCTGGCACTGGGCGCCCAGGCGCTGATCGACCATCCCGAGCACGCCACGCCGGCGCTGCGCTCGCAGAACCGCAAGGCGCTGAACGAGCGGCTGGCCGAGGTGACCAAGACCAACACCAGCGCGCACTGGATCGAATCGCTGAACAAGGCGGGCGTCCCCTGCGGCCCGATCAACACGATCGACAAGACCTTCGCCGAACCGCAGGTCCAGCACCTTGGTATCGCCCGCCCGGTCCAGCACCCCGCGCTTGGCCAGATCAAGGTCGTCGGCCAGCCGATCAACCTCTCCGACTATCCGCAGCCAAAAGCGCTGAACCCGACACCGGACCTAGGCCAGCATACCGACGAGGTGCTGACCGGCCTGGGTTACGACGCCACGGCCATCGCCGGCCTCAAGTCGGGCGGCGCGGTGTAGGCCGCATCGCTCTCAGATACGCGAAGCGCCCTCTTCCGCTCGCAGCGCCTGATCCTCGATCTGGATGGTGCTGTGGGACAGGCCGTACGTGTCGCGCATCGCCGCTTGCGCCGCCGCGAGCGTTTCCCGTGAACGGGCCATGTCGGCAACCACGAGGTGGCAGCTCATGGAGTCGACGCCGGAGGTGATGGTCCAGACGTGAAGGTCATGGACCGCCGTCACGCCGGGAATGCCCAGCAGCGTCTTTTCCAGCAACGTCAGATCGACATGGGGCGGCGTGCCTTCCATCAGGATGTGAACCGCCTCGCGCAGGAGCATCCAGGTACGCGGGAC
>JAKFVZ010000002.1 GCA_021732965.1 Reyranella sp. | reverse complement strand
GGCGATGCGCTGGCGCTGGCCACCCGACAGACGTACGCCGCGCGCGCCAAGATCGGTCGCGAAGCCGTTGGGCAGGGCCTCGATGAAGCCCAGCGCCGAGGCGGCTTCGGCGGCCGCCTTCACCTCGGCGTCGCTGGCCTCGGGCCGGCCGTAGCGGATGTTGTCGGCCACCGAGGCGCTGAACAGGGTCGGATCCTGGGGCACGATCGCCAGCGAGCGCCGCAGGTCGGCAAGTGCCAGTTCCCGAATGTCGATGCCCTCGAGCCGGATCGTGCCCTTCTCGGGATCGTAGAAGCGCAGCAGGAGGTTGAAGGCCGTCGTCTTGCCCGCCCCCGACGGCCCGACGATGGCCACCGTCTCGCCGGGCTTCACGGCGAGGTCGAAACGATCGAGCGCCAGCGAATCGGTGCGCGTCGGATAGCGGAACGACACGGTCTCGAAGGACACCGCGCCCCGCACCGGGCGGGGCAGCGGCTTCGGGTTTGCCGGCTCGGCGATCGACGGCGGCTCGGCACGCAACTCGGCCAGCCGCTCCGCCGCGCCCGAGGCGCGTTGCAGGTCGCCGATCGTCTCGCTGATCGCACCGCCGGAACTGGCGACCAGAACGGCATAGAACACGAAGGCCGAAAGATCGCCGGCGGTGATGCGGCCGGTCAGCACGTCGTGCCCGCCCATCCACAGCAGGAAGCCGACGGCGGAAAAGACGATGAAGATGACCAGCGTGGTCATGATGGCGCGGCGCGACACGCGGCGGGTTGCCGCGACGAACGAGCGCTCGGTCGCCTCGCCGAACCGCAGCGCGGCGCGATCCTCCTGCGCGAAGGCCTGGACCGTGCGCACGCCGTCGAGCGTTTCGGCGCCTTCCGACACCATCTCGCCCATGCGCGCCTGCGCCTCGCGCGACAGCGCCTTGACCTGGCGGCCGAACACCACGATCGGAATGACCGTCAGCGGGACCACCGCGAGCGTCCACAGCGCGAGCTTCGGATTGGTGACGACCAGCATCACGACGCCGCCCAAACACATCAGCGTGTTGCGCAACGCCACCGAAGCCGAGGAGCCGATCACCTGCTCGATGAGCTGGGCGTCGGCCGAGATGCGGCTCATCACGTCGCCCGAGCGCTTCACTTCGAACCAGGCCGGTCCCAGCCGCACGACATGGGCAAAGAGGTCGCGGCGCAGGTCGCCCACCACCCGCTCGCCCAGCCAGGAGACGAGATAGAAGCGCGCACCCGAGGCGATCGCCAGCACGACCGCGACGGCCAGCAGGGAGGCCAGGGCGTAGTTCAGGATGTCGGGGCGCCCCTGGGCGAATCCGCGGTCGATCAGGGCGCGCAGGCAGGCGCCGAAGGCCAGCACCGTCCCGGCCGCGACCAGCAGCGACAGCAGCGCCAGGATCGCCCGGCCGCGATACGGCCTCAGATAGGGCCCCAGCAGGGCCAGGCCGCCAAACCGGTTCATGGTGCCTGCCAGTTCAAGTCCACCCCCAGTTCGTCGCCCAGCGCCGCCAGCAGGTCGCCGCCGCCGCGCGTGTCCAGCCACTGGCCGGCCGCGGCATCGAACGTGTAATGGCGGGCGCCGCTGATCGGCGAACTCAGCCAGATTTGCCGGGTGGGTGCATGTTTATTGATGATCCAGGTTCCTGCATCGCCCTCGACCGTCAGGATGCCGCCCTGGAGTTCGGCATCGACATGCTCGCCCAGCGCCTCCTCGAGGGTCGCAAGGAGGCTGTCGGCGAGGGTCTCGAAGGCTGAATCGGTCATGGGTCCGGCCGGTCTACAGGCCGCCGCAGGGCCGTACAACCTGCTTGTCGCCGCGGCGCCGGGACTGTATATCCCCGCCCCTGTTGCGCCGGCCGGTCGGAATCGGCCCTGAAGCGCTGGAGAGAGAATCATGCAAGAGAAGATCCACCCCGACTACCACACCATCACCGTGGTGATGACCGACGGCACGTCCTTCGAGACGAAGTCGACCTGGGGCAAGGAAGGCGCCAGCCTGCGCCTCGACATCGATCCCAAGACGCATCCGGCGTGGACCGGCGTGCGCCAGAGCATCGATCGCGGCGGTCGCGTCCAGCGCTTCCGCAATCGCTTCGGCATGATCGGCAGCGACAAGAAGGACGCCCCGGCCGAAGCCAAGGCCGACGCCGAGAAGAAGTAAGACCCGCTTCTTCGAAAGCCTCTGCTACACTACGGCCGCGATACCCATCGGGAGGCGGCGTAGTGAAATCCGTTAGAGTTGTTTGTGCTCACGATTGTCCCGACATGTGCTCGCTCATTGCACATGTCGACAACGGCAAGGTCGTGCGCATCCAGGGTGACCCCGATCAGCCGTACACGGCGGGCTTCGCCTGCGGCAAGGTCAACCGCGACAGCGACCTCGTAAACTCACCCGAACGCATCGCCACGCCGCTGCGCCGCACCGGCCCCAAGGGCTCGGGCCAGTTCAAGCCCATCACCTGGGATCAGGCGCTCGACGAGATCGCCGGCCAGTGGAAGAAAATCATCGATGAGAGCGGGCCCGAAGCCATCCTGGGTTACGCCTACTCCGCCCATCAGGGCCTGATGAACCGCGGGCTGGTCAACGGCCTGTTCCACGCGCTGGGCACGTCGCGCCTGCAGGCCGGCACGGTCTGCGACACCTGCTGCGAGACCGCCTGGGAGATGACGGTCGGCCCGGTCGGCGGTGCGGACCCCGAATCGGTCGTGCATTCCGACATGGTGATCTCTTGGGGCGCCGACCTTGCGGCCACCAACGTGCATTTCTGGGCGCTGGCCGAAGCGCAGCGCAAGAAGACCGGCATGCCGATCGTCGTGATCGATCCGCGCCGCACGCGCAGCGCAAAGGCGGCCGACCTTTACCTGCCGATCCGGATCGGCACCGATGCCGCACTTGCGCTCGGCGTCATGCACATCCTCGTGCGCGACGGCCTCGCCAACCGCGACTATATCGCCAGGCACACGCTGGGCTTCGACAAGGTCGAGGCCGACGTGCTCCCGAAGTTCACGCCCGAGCGCACCGCCAAGATCACCGGTCTTCCCGTCGCCGACATCGAGAAGCTCGCGGCGCTGTACGGCAAGGCCAGGGCCGCCCTGATCCGCCTCGGCGAAGGCATGACCCGCCTCACCCATGGCGGCCAGGCGTTGCGCACCGTGGCACTGCTGCCCGGTGTTTCGGGCCACTACGGCGTGAAGGGCGGCGGCGCGCTGCTGCTCACGGCCGCCTCGTGCGACCTCAACTATGCCGCCGTGCGCAAGCCGTCCGGTCCGGCAACGGCGCGCATGGTGAACCATCTGCGTCTCGGCGAGGAACTCCTCAACATGAAGGATCCGCCGATCCGCTCGCTCTTCGTGGCTGCCAACAATCCGGTCGTCACCTGCCCCGAGGTGCACAAGGTCCAGAAGGGCCTGATGCGCGAGGACCTGTTCACGGTCGTGCACGACCCGTTCATGACCGACACGGCCCGCTACGCCGACATCGTCCTGCCGGCGGCCAACTATCTCGAGACCGACGATCTCTACCGTGCCTATGGCGCCTACTGGATGCAGTGGGGCCAGAAGGCGGTCGAGCCGGCCGGCGAAGCGCGTTCCAACTTTCATGTCGCGCAGGCGCTGGCCCAGCGCATGGGCGTGACGGACAGGATCTTCAGCCTGTCGCCGCGCGACGCCGCCGAGGAGTTCTTCAAGGGCTCGACCGGCCCGGCCTCGAAGGTCGACCGCAACGAGCTGTTCGCCGGCGTGCCGCTCAACATCAAGCACGACTGGGACGGCCAGCCCTTCAAGACGCCGTCTGGCAAGCTCGAATTCTATTCCGAGCAGTTGGCCAAACAGGGCCTGCCCCCCATGCCCGATTGGGAAGCCGATCCGATCGAGGCCCAGGAAGCCGCGAAGTGGCCTCTCCGCCTCCTGACGGCGCCGGGCTACTTCCAGGCCCACACCGCCTTCTCGGGCGTCGGCTTCCTGCGCGAGCGCGAAGGCAAGCCCTTCTGCATCCTGCATCCCGAGGATGCCGCAAGGCGCGGTTTGAAGGACGGCGACCGGGTTCGCCTGTTCAACGACCGAGGCGAGATCGGCCTGATGCTCAGGGTCGCCGACGAGGTCCAGCCGGGCGTCCTGCTCGTGCCCGGCCAGCGCCCCGTGGGCGAGGCCGTGTCGGGTACGATCAACATGCTCTGCTCGGACCGCTACACCGACATGGGCGAAGGCGCGACCTACCAGAGCACCTGGCTCGAAGTCGCACCCTGGAAAGAAGCGGCGGCGGCCTGACCCGTAGACTCGCAAGAGACGTCAGCGGAGCGCGCAAATCCAGTTGTGCGCTCCTGTGAGCCTTGAGGCCTTTCCGATCGAGATGGAATTACCACTGCCAACCTCATGCTGAGGAGGTCCGAAGGGCCGTCTCGAAGCATCGGCACAAGCACCGCGTTTGTTGCCCATCCTTCGAGACGCACGCCTTCGGCGCGCTCCTCAGGATGAGGGTAGTGCCCGGCCGGCGCGCCGTTGTTTCGGTGCGTAACGAAGGGATGTCGCGCCCTACTTCACGACTTCCTGCGCGGCGACCTTGATCCGGCCGGTGCGGCGCGCCTTGTCGAGCGCATCGTGGTCCTCGTCGGTCTGCTTCGCATAGGCCATCGCGAACTTGCCGATGGCCTCGTCGAGCGTTTCGCTGTTGCCGCAGTAGCCCGCGATCATCGCCGGGTCGCCTGACTTGGCGTGCGCAAGCGCCAGGGCCCAGCCGCACAGGGTGCAGTATTCGATGAAGCCGTCGATGCTGCTCGGGTCGCTTTCGTTGAACTTCACGCTGCCCTTCATGTCGGCGAGCTGGCGGACGTAGAAATGCTTCCCGTCGGCCTCGCCCCAGCCGAGGAAGATGTCCGGCGAGCCCTGGGCCAGGCGCTGGCCGACGACCACCCGTCGCCCCTGGTTCTCGAAGGTGAGCTTGTGATCGACATAGGGGGCGAGGACCGATCCCTGCGCCTGCTTCACCTGCAGGAACAGCGGATCGTCCGAATCGACGCCCTGCAGCAGCACGACCCAGCAGCCCGTGCCGACGCTGCCGACACCCACGACCTTGCGGGCCGAATCGACGATGCGGTAGCGCGAAAGCAGCACGCGCCGGTCGATGGTAAGCGACTGGATATAGTCCCGGAGCATGCCGTCGAGCGCGACGTTGGCCGGCGTCCCTGCCGCCGTATGCGTTTCGCGCACGATGAGCGGCACTTCCTCGATTATGCGATGCTCGCCACCGACCTGCTCGGTCAGCTTCTCGAGCACGCTGACATGGCCCTTGGCGCGGGCCTTGTCCATCAGCCGCTCGGCGCCGCGCCGGGCCCGCGGCGAAAGGGTGTCGAGGACCGCCCGCTCGTCGATGCGGTCGTACCAGATCTGCAGATAGCCCATGTCGGCGTAACGGCGCATCCGCTTGCGATAGGAGCGCACGATCGCGTGCGCCGCTTCTTCGGCTTTGACGCGATCCCCGCCCATGAAACGCACGGCCACGGCGGCGCTGGCGGCGAGGCGCTTCAGATCCCATTCCCAGGGACCCGGATGAACCTCGTCGAAATCATTGATGGCAAAGATCAGATTCCGCTCGGCCGAGGCGAAGACCCCGAAATTCGAGGCATGCATGTCGCCGCAGGCGCCGACACCCATCCCCGTCACCGGTGTGTTCGAGAGGTCCGCCGCCATCACCGCCGCCGAACCACGCAGAAAGGCGAAAGGAGAGGCCAGCATCCGCGCAAAGCGAACCGGCACCAGCTTCTGGATGCGCGACACGTTCTGCTCTTCCAGGATGGCGACGGGATCGGGCCGGTTCGCGGCCTTCTCGAACGCCGCATGGGAGGTTCGCGGCACCTGCGTGCGCAGCGCCTTACCAGCCTGCAGCCGCTCCGCAACCGTCGCCCGCGGCGCCGTGAAGCTCTCGAACAGCTCCATGTCCTCGGTCGCGGCATTCATGCGCGCGAACGTGCGGTCGACGTTCGCGTCGATCTTGATCAATGCCATGTATTCCCCCGCTCTCGACCGCCATT
>JAKFVZ010000275.1 GCA_021732965.1 Reyranella sp. | reverse complement strand
GAGCGCAAAAACATCGGCGAAGCTGCCAAGCCCCCAACCCATCCAGGGCGACAGGCCGATCGCCTGGAAGGCTGCCGACCAGATCCGCAGCCGTGACGAATCGTCGACCGACAGGGCGAACTTGGACAGCAGGGCGCTGCCGGCGACGATCCCGACCAGGACGAACAGAACCGCCCCGGCCACGAAGACCCGGCCGAGTTCGGGACGCGACCGCCAGCGGCCCCGCATCAGCAACAGGCCGAGCGCCATGAGCGCCACCGCCGTGGCGCCGAATCCGGCGCGCGAGGCCGACATCATCATGCCGCCCAGCATCAGCAGCGAAACGGCGAGGAGCACCACCCGCGGGCCGGTGAACCAGTCCATGAAACCGACGTCGTCGTCCTCGTCATCGTAGCCGGAGGGCATGTTCACGGCGTCGCGCGGGCGATGTTTGCTGAAGACCAAGGCCACCGCGGCAAGGATGGCCATCCCCATGTAACAGGCAAACGAGTTGCTGTTCACGAAAGTGCCGCCCATCGGGCACCGGTCGGTCGACGTCAGTTCGAACTGCTTGCGCAGATAGCTGCCGAGATAGCAGGAATTCGTCGCCATCTGCATGGCGATGCCGTAGGCCACCACCAGCACGCCGCTGATCACCAGCGCCATCAGGAACCATCGGGCGTTGTCGCGGTCGCGGCACACCGCGCGCGCCATCAGGAAGATCAGCGCGCAGGCGACACACTTCAGGAGGGAGTTTCGTGCCACATCGGCGGCGATCGCCGGAATGGGCGCGCGGGCGCTGCCCAGGATCTCGGCCGCCCGCTGGAACAGCCATGCGTCGGCGGTGAGCGGCGTCCAGGTGGTCGTCTGCCAAACCGCGAAGACCGCGAAGAAGACCCAGCAGCCGATCAGAACCAGCAACGGCAGCCGCTCGACCGGGCCCACGGAGTGACCGCCGCGGGGACCGATGCCCAGCGCCACGGGGATCGCGACAAGACCCAGCATGACGCACAGGGGCGCCCAGGCCCAATCGCGATTGGCGCCCATCGGCAGGGCCGCCAGGGTCACCATCGCGAAGAAGATGAAGACAGTCGTGCGGTCGATCGCGCGGCGGGCAAACCAGCGCCAGTCGTGCAGCACGACGACGCCGGGCTCGTGGCCCTTCTCCGTCCACTCGGTCATGGCTTCTGCTTCCGGCGCTCGGCCAGCAGGCGGGAAAGCTCTTCCTGCGCGCCCGGCTCGTTGCGCACGAAGTAGCGGACGAAGAGTTCGTCGATCGGGCTTCGGATGGCGTGCGCAAACCAGTCGCGCCGTGGCGAGAGCTGCCAGGTCCGTGCCACGTAGAGCGCGATCTTCTCGCGCTGGGCGACGGTCAGGACCTGCCAGTTGTCGAGGATCAGGGTCAGGCGCGCGGGCCACAGCGGCAGCAGCATGGGGGCCGTATCGATCGACATCAGAAGCGGCGCAACCGTCCGCTGCGACGGCCCCTCGAGCGCGTACCGCACGACAGCCAGGCGTGCCCACTGGACACCGCGCGCGGGATCCCGGCCAAGGCCGACATCGAGATCGTCCTGGGCGCGCTTCAGCCACTCGGAGCGCTGCTGTGCCGATGGCGCGAAGTTGGGCGAAAGGGCAGCGCCGACGAGAAGCTCGGACCGCTGCAGATGCCGACCGGCGGTCGGATCGGACGCGACTGCCCGATCCACCGCATCGATGGCGTTCAAAAGGCTGTCGAGCGAGAGTTGATAGTTGAGGCGGAGCGCCGTCGTCGCCCTGTCGGCCTGCTGGGCCTGCCAGGCGCTCTTCGCGACCGGCCAGGCCAGCCAGACAAGCAGGACTCCGCCCAGACCAAGGAGCCCCCGCACCAACCCGTCGATTGAAATAGCCAGAAATCCGCCCCCGAGTGCAACCGGCGTATACCACCGTTTGCGCCACTCAACCGCCCTCGCCGGACGATGTCAAAGGGCTTGGGCGGAGACCGGCTCGGCGGCAGGTACAGGCGCCTCCGGCGTCAGCGCAGCGGGTGCGGATGGGCCGGGTTGCAGGGGAACTGCCGGATCGGGAAGCGGCGCCGGCGACAGGGTGTGGACCTGAACGTCGACGGACGCATTGACGGTGACTTCAGGCGAGCCGGTGAAAGTGCCCTTGATGGGCATGGCCTGCTCGGGATCGCGTCCCACCGCCACCCGGATCAGGCGTTCGCTGCCGACGATGCCGTTGGTCGGGTCGAATTCCACCCAGCCGGCGCCGGGGAGGTAAACTTCCATCCAGGCATGCGGATAGGCGTGCGTCGTCGCCTCGCCCGGCGCGGTATCCAGGGCAGGATCATAGAGGTAGCCGGTGATGAACCGCGCCGCGAGGCCGAGCGAGCGGCAGCATTCGATCATCAGAAGCGCGTAGTCGCGGCAGGTGCCGCCACCGGATTCGAGCGTCACGGCCGGTACCTGCGTGCCGATCTCGAACCGCATCGCGTATTTCAGTTTCTGCTGAATGCCCGTGCAGAGCCGCTTCAGCAGTTCGAACGTGTCGTTGCCGCCCTCGCCTTCCATGAACTGCTTGGTCCAGGGACCGACGATGGAATTGGGATCGGGATAGGAACGCTCGACATATCGGGCGAGATCCGGCGCCTCTTCCGACGCGTAGCTGAACGGCAGGGTTCGCGCGAACTCCTCGATCGGCGGCAGTTCTGGCGGCACCCCGAAATGCTCGAGCTGGATCTTGCTGACCAGTTCCAGGACCTGCGTCGGGCCTTCGAACGAGGCGATGGCGATGGAATTGCCAAATGGGTCGTGAATCCACCGGACGTGCGCTGCCGGCTCGATCACGAGCCCGGTGTGCAGCAATCGGAGGTCATGACTGTCACGAGGCCGGAACATCAGCCTGTGATCCCCCAGGGTGACCGGCTCGGAATATTCGTAACGAGTACGGTGAACGATCTCTAGGGTGCGCATCAGGGCGGGATAATGCCTGAAGAGGCTCGGGGTTGCATCCACGGCGGTCGACTCTTGCCCGGATGACGCAGATTGATCCCGGTGGGACTATCGCCGCATCAGCACCGGAGGGTCGCCGTCATGCTCTACACCTGCGAACCGAGGCCACGCCGTCACGCCGCCGCAGCAAAGCGGGGCGCCCGAAAGACGTCGGGTCCGGTCATCGACATTCATTGCCATATCGTCTCACCCGAGGCGGCCGCGCTAGTCGCAGCCTCCGGCATCGCGCCCGACGAGCCGATGGGCCGTTTCTCCAACGAGGCCACGCGCGCGGTCCAGAAGGCACAGACCGAAACGGTGCGGCCGATGCTCACCTCGGTCGAACGCCGCATCGCCGACATGGACCGGATGGGCGTCGACATCCAGGCGATCTCGCCCGCGCCGCCGCAATACTTCTACTGGACCCCGCCCGAACTCGGCCGCGACGCGGCGCGCCTGATCAACGACAACATCGCCGCGACGGTCGCAAAGCACCCCGACCGCCTCGTCGGTCTCGGCACGGTGCCGATGCAGGCACCCGAATTCGCGGTGGCGGAGCTGGAGCGCGCGGTGAAGACGCTCGGGCTGCGCGGCGTCGAACTCTGCACCAACGTCGCCGGCGCCGATCTTTCCGAGGAGAGGTTCCGGCCCGTCTTCGCCAAGGCGGAGGAACTCGGCGTGCTGGTCTTCCTGCATCCCAACGGCTTCCCCGATGGCCGCCGGTTCTCGGAGCATTACTTCAGCAACGTGATCGGCAATCCGCTCGATTCGACGATGGCCGTCAGCCATCTGATCTTCGGGGGCGTGCTCGACGCCTATCCGAAGCTGAAGATCTGCGTCGCGCATGGCGGAGGCTTCCTGCCTGCCTACGCCGGCCGCATGGACCATGCCCATGGCGCGCGCTCCGACTGCCGGCTCTGCATCAAGAGGAAGCCGAGCTGGTATCTAAAGAAGATGTACTTCGACACGATCGTGTTCGAGGAGACCCAGCTCGAATATCTCGTGAAGACCTACGGCGCCGAGCACATCCTGATGGGCACCGACTATCCGTTCGACATGGGCATGTACGAGCCGATCGAGTTCGTCTCGGGTGCGAAGCTCACCGCCTCCGACAAGCAGGCGATCCTCGGCGGCAATGCCGCGAAGCTCCTGAAGCTGAAAGCCAGGCGACCCGCTCAGGCGAAGGGATAAGGCCCCGGAAACGTGCCGACCGGCACGACGTGCGTGATGAGCCCCGTCCCTGCCTGCCAGTGATGCAGCAGCACCGCCGGCGGTTCGATGTGCGAGGCGGGACTGGCGTCGGGCCGAAGCTGCAGCGCGATGGCCGTCGTGGTGGACGGTGCCGTGCACAGGGTCGTGCCGCCGAAGCGCATCTGCATCACGCGATGGACATGGCCGCACAGGATGCGTTCGACCTGCGGGTGCCGCGCCACCACCTTGGCCAGTCGATGCCCCTCGCGGCAGGAATAGGGATCCATGTAGGGGATGCCGGTGTAGAAAGGCGGCTGGTGCATCATGACGATGGTCGGCCGCGCGGGCTCCGCCGCGAGCACTCGGTCGAGCCAAGCCGCGCCGTCCTCGCTCACGACACCATGGTGCAGGCCGGGCAAGGTGACGTCGAGGGCGACGATGCGCACCGGTCCACGATCGCCGGCCGTGTAGTTGATTGGCCCGGTCGCCGGTAGCCAGCCCTGGCCGGTGAAGGCCGTCCTGAAGGCCTCGCGCTCGTCGTGATTGCCTGGAATCGCCAGCACGGGAACTTCGAGCGCCGCCAGCAGACGGTCAAGCATCGCGTATTCGTCTGGATGGCCATGATCCACCAGATCGCCGCTCAACAGCACAAGATCCGGTCGCGGATCGAGTGCATTCACATGAGCGATGGCCGCCGCGAACTGAGCGTTCGAATCGACCACGCCCTGATAGAGTTCGCCGTCCGGGCGGACGTGCGGATCGGAGAGATGCGCGATCAGCATTCAGGCCGGCTTGCGGTCGAACAGCTCCAGGCCCTCGCGTCCCTTGGGCGTGATCGCATAGACACCGCGCTCCACTCTCTCGAACCAGCCATACACATCCTGTTGCAGGATCTGGGCCGCTTTGGGTGCGTCACAGGCAGTGCGCAACGCCGCCACCTTCATCGGCCCCTGCACCGCCAGCAGTTCGGCGCAACGCAGCGCTTCCTGGCGGTAAGCCGTCATCAGCGGCGCCCGCATCGCCTGCCCTCCGACATTGGGATCGCCGACGCGCCGGGCATGCTCGCCCAGCAGCCGGCCAGACTTGCGCTTGTTTTGCCTCGGCACGTAGGGCGTGGGATCAAGCACCACGTCGGCCTTTTCCTTCGCCACCACGATGAAGCCCAGCCCCAGCCGGCGACAGAGCTTCTTCACGTTCTTCATCTGCTTGGGCCACTGGCCCACGGCGAGATAGACGAGATCGGTAAGCGCCAGCCGGTCGACGCCCTGCAGGACGAGACCGAGGCCGAAGGTCCGCTTCAGCTCGACGACGACGGGCGGCTCCTTGCCGCGCACCGCCACCACGTCGCAGCCGCGCACCTCGCCCTTGACGACATAGCCCTGTCCTTCGAGCAGCGCCTTCACCGGCGCATAGAGGTCGCTTTCCAACGTCATGGCGGCGCACGCTATCATGCTAAGAAGTGGGCAAATGAGGGAAAACAGATGACCGAGTTGCTGGATAAGGGTGCTGGCGCCATCGCGAAGGCCGTGCGGACGGGCAAGGCGAAGGCCCGCGACGTGGCCGAGATGGCGATCGCCCGCGTCGAGGCACGGAACGGCCAGCTCACCGCCATCGTCGACTTCGATCCCGCCGAAGCGCGCGCCTCCGCCGATGCCGTCGACACTCGCCGCAAGCAGGGCTTCGACGGCGCCATCCTCGGCGTGCCCTACACGGTGAAGGACACGACCTGGGTGCAGGGCCGCACCGTCACCAACGGCTCGCTGCTCTACAAGGATTTCAAGCCGCCGCGCGACGCCGTCGCAGTCGAGCGACTGAAAGCCGCCGGCGGCATCTTCCTCGGCATGACCAACACGCCGGAAATGGCCGCCAAGGGTCACACCGAGAACAAGGTATATGGACCGTCGCGCCATCCGATG
>JAKFVZ010000417.1 GCA_021732965.1 Reyranella sp. | reverse complement strand
CATGCCGCGCGAATCGGCCGCCGGATTGGTGAAACTGTGACCGGCGCCGCCATAGAGCTGCAGCCGCCAGTCGACGCCGGCGCTCTTCATTTCGGCCTCGAAGGCCGCGCGCTGCTCGGGCGGAATGATCGGATCGTCGGCGCCGATGCACACCAGCACCCTGGCCTTGATGTTCGCCGCATCCTGTGGCCGTGCCGTCGCGAGGCCGGAATGGAAGCCGACCACGGCCTTCACATCGGCGCCGCTGCGCGCGATCTCCAGCGAGGTCGTGCCGCCGAAGCAGTAGCCGATCACGGCGAGCCGCGCGGGTTCGACTTCCTTTTGGCTCTTGAGGACGTCGAGCGCCGCCAGTGCGCGGGTGCGGATGCCCGTCGGGTCGGCCATCCAGGGCTGCAGTCTCGCCATCGTCTGGCTGCGATCGGCCAGCGGCTTGCCGTCGCCATGATAGTCCATGGCGAAGGCGGCGTAGCCCAGGCCCGCCAGGCGTGCCGCGATCTTCTTCGTGTGGTCGGTGAGGCCTGGTCCCTCGTGGCAGACCAGCACGCCGGCGCGGCGACCGGGCTTGCTGTCGTCGACCACATACTGGCCGATCATGCGGACGCCGTCGGCGCGGTACTCAATGTCCTCGGTGCGCATCGTCGTTCGTTTCCCCTCTTGTTGGATGGAAGACTAGCGGAGCCGGCTTGACCCGCCAACGACCCGCCCGCTGCATCGTGACCTGGAAAACGTTGCCGTGGGCGCCGAATTGCGCAGCAGGAACCCATCGTATAGATTGGACCGATGTCGCAGTTCTTTCTTCCCGCCGCGCACACCGCGCGATGTATCGAGGTCTGAGGCCCAGCGGGCCCCGGTAGCCTTCGTTCGCATTTGAGTTGGGAGAAGGGGCGATGTCCCTCGTCGTTTACAACACGCTGTCGCGCGAAAAAGAGCCGTTCGTCGCGCTCGATCCGTCGCATGTCCGCCTCTATGTCTGCGGCCCGACGGTCTACGACTACGTCCATATCGGCAATGCGCGGCCGGTCGTCGTGTTCGACGTGCTCTACCGCCTGCTGAAGCGTCGCTATCCGCGCGTCACCTATGTCCGCAACATCACGGACATCGACGACAAGATCATGGTACGTGCCGCCGAGAACAATGAGTCGATCGAGGCGCTGACCGAGCGCACGGGCGCCGCCTACCAGAGCGACATGAGCAGGCTCGGCGCGCTGTCGCCCGACGTCGAGCCGCGCGCCACCAAATACGTCGGCGAGATGATCGCGCTGATCGAGCGGCTGATCGCGCGCGGCCATGCCTATGCCGCCGAAGGCCATGTGCTGTTCGACGTGCCCAGCATGGAAGACTACGGCCGCCTGTCGCGCCGCTCGCACGACGAGCTGATCGCTGGCGCGCGGGTCGAGGTCGCTCCCTACAAGAAGGATCCCGCCGATTTCGTGCTGTGGAAGCCGTCGACCGACGCGCAGGCGGGCTGGCCGAGCCCGTGGGGTCGCGGCCGTCCCGGCTGGCACATCGAGTGCTCGGCCATGAGCGGCGCGCTGCTCGGCGAGACGTTCGACATCCATGCCGGCGGTCTCGACCTCATCTTCCCGCACCACGAGAACGAGATCGCGCAGAGTCGCAGCGCCTTCGGTCACGCCATCATGGCGAAGTACTGGATGCACAACGGCTTCCTGAACATCTCCGGCGAGAAGATGAGCAAGTCGCTCGGCAACTTCTTCACCGTGCACGAGCTGCTCGACCAGTATCCCGGTGAGGTGATCCGCCTGCTGCTGCTGTCGGCGCAATACCGCCAGCCGCTCGACTTCACGCACGAGGGTCTGGCGCAAGCCAAGGGCACGCTCGACCGCTGGTACGGGCTGCTGCGCGGCAAGGCGCTGGACGGGAAGCCGATCCCGCCCTCGGTCGAAGATGCGCTGTCGGACTATCTCAATACGCCGCTCGCCATCGCCGCCTTGCACCAGTTGCGCGATCCGTCGGAGCTGAAGGCGGGTGCGTGCGCGCTTGGCCTGCTGCAGCAGGATCCCGAGGCCTGGTTCCGCTGGACCCCGGCAACGGCGGCCGACGGTCCGTCCGACGCCGACATTGAGGTCGCCATCGCGGCGCGTCAGGCGGCGCGCAAGGCCAAGGACTTCAAGGAGTCCGACCGCATCCGCGACGACCTCAAGGCAAAGGGCGTGATCCTCGAGGACGGGCCGAAAGGCACGACCTGGAAGCGCGGGTAGTCATTGGAGCGCGCCACTCCAGTGGCGCAATCATGAGCGCCACTGGAGTGGCGCGCTCCAATGAGGACTAGGCGTTCGGCATCGGCCGTTCCGGGCCGAGTTCGTGGCACTTGATGGTGACGGACTTCGGCTTCAGGTCGCGCAGCGCCTTGAGAAAGACGGCCATGTGCGGTGTCGCGAAATGGTCCTTCAGCGCCTGCTCGTCCTTCCACCATTCGCGCACGCGCATCAGGCCGGGCTCGAGCATGTCGAAGGCATAGTCGTAGCCGGCGCATCCTGCTTCGGCGCGCGAAGCCTCGATCATCGGACGCGCGATGGCGGCGACGTCGTCCGCCTGGGCGGGATCGAACCTCGCATCGGCAAGCACGATCAGCATGGTGTCCTCCTCAGCGCTTCTCGAAGATGACGCTCTGCACGGCACGGCCGAAATAGCCGTTGGCGTCGGCCAGCCGTGCAGCGGCGATGCCGACCGAGTCGGGGCCGACCCAGGTCTCGGCGTCGAGCAGGACCCATTCGCCGACCGGCTCGCGGCCCAGGCTGACGCTTAGGTCGGCGTTGATGAAGGTCCAGTCCTTCATGTCGAACACCGACGAGGTGCCGTTGCAGAAGTCGGCGGCGATGACGGCGCGCATCAGCGGCGAGATCGCCGCGCCATCGACGATGGGCCGGGTCGCGCGATACCAGACCGCTGCCGGACCGGGGATGCGGAATCCGCCCTTGGCGGTGCGCATCTCGATCCCCTTGAGGAAGGGCGTCTCGGTCGCGAAGAAGTCCGGCGGGGCGCAATGTTCCGGCATCGGCAGTTCGACCGGCGGGCCGCTGGCGATGGCCGGCATCTCCTTCGGGTCCGTACGGATACGCAGCGCACTCGCCCGCACGACCTCGGCGCCATCGGCCAGCAGCTTTATGGACAGGAGCTGGATCTTGCGGCCTTCGCGGACGATCTCGCTCTCGATGGTGAGTGGCGCCACCGGCACCGGACGCATCAGATCCACGGTGAGGCGCGCGACCCGCATCGGCACGGGTGAGGGCAGATGTTCGACGGCCCAGCAGATCAGGGACGACGGTGCCGCGCCATGCTGCAGCCTGGGATTCCATGGGCCGCCGGCAAAGGAACTGGTCTCGGCAATCGCGTCTTCGACTCGATAGATCGATTCCATTCCTGTCCCGCTCCCCTGGCCGGCGCTTGTCATAATGGGCGACGCCACTACCGGCAATCGTTTGACGGCCATCCATATTTAACATATGTGTTAAATATGGATATGCTCTCCCAAACCTTCTCCGCGCTCGCGGACCCGACGCGACGTGCGATCCTGACGCGGCTTGCCGACGGCGGCGCCACGGTCGGCGAACTGGCCGAGCCGTTCGAGATGTCGCTGCCCGCGGTGTCGCGACACTTGCGGGTCTTGACCGATGCCGGGCTGATCGAGCGGCATGTCGAGGGACAATGGCGACGCTGCGAACTGCGCGGCGAGGGGCTGCGCGCTGCGGCGGACTGGATCGAGCATTACCGCAGGTTCTGGGAGGCGAGCTTCGACAGGCTCGATGCCTTCCTGAGGGATAGCGAGCCGAAGCCGAAGAAAGGAAAGCCGAATGCCCGACGCAAGGATCGATAACGACACGCTGCACGTCAGCCGCATCTTCGATGCGTCGCGCGAGCGCGTGTTCGACGCCTGGACAAGGCAGGAGCAGTTCGTCCGGTGGATGTGCCCGCCCGGCGTGGAGATCACGCTGTGCGAGATCGATGTCCGGCGCGGCGGTGCCTGGCGGATCGATGGCCGCAACGCCGGCGGGACCTTCTCGTCATCGGGCGTCTATCTCGACGTCGTTGCGCCGGAGCGGCTCGTCTTCACCTGGGCGCATCACGCCGATGGCGAATTCTCGGGCGCGCGGGGCCATGAGACGACGGTGCGCGTCGAGCTGCGTGCCCTGGGCGATCGGACCCAGTTGACCCTGATCCATGGTCCGTTTGCCGATGCTGAGGATTTCCGCTGCCATCGCGAAGGCTGGGACGGCTCTTTCGGCAAGCTGGAGACGCTTCTGCGGGGGACGCCGTGAGCATGCATCCCGTCGTTTCCCATGAGGCCTGGCTGGCGGCGAGCCGCGAGCTGCTCGCCAAGGAAAAGGAGTTCACGCGCCTGCGGGACGAGCTTTCGTTGCAGCGCCGCGCGCTGCCTTGGGAGCGGGTCGAGAAGGACTATTCCTTCGAGGCACCGGAGGGGCGCGTGGCGCTCGCCGACCTGTTCGGCGGCCGCAGCCAGCTCCTGGTCTATCACCTGATGTTCGGTCCCGACTGGACCGAGGCCTGCAAGAGCTGCTCCTTCTGGGCGGACAACTTCAACGGCATCGACATCCATCTCGCCCATCGCGACACGGCGCTGGTCGCCGTCTCGCGAGCGCCGCTCGCCGTACTCGAGACCTATCGCAGGAGGATGGGCTGGACCTTTCGCTGGGTGTCCTCCGGCGAAAGCGACTTCAACTTCGATTACAAGGTGAGCTCGCGGCCCGGCGAGGCGGAAATGGCCTACAATTTCGGGACCATGACGGTGGGGCCGGGTGAGATGCCGGGCTTCAGCGCGTTCCGGCGGGGCGACGATGGCGCGATCTATCACACCTACTCGACCTACGCCCGCGGCGTTGACATGCTGAACGGCGCTTACCACCTGTTGGACCTGACCTCGAAGGGCCGCGACGAGGCGGGACTTTCGTTCACGATGGAATGGGTACGGCGGCGCGACCAATACTGACGCGAGGAGTCTCGTCGTGAAGGCAGTCTGGCGTGGCAAGGTGATCGCCGACAGCGATCGCACGCTCGAAGTGGACGGCTACCGCTATTTTCCCCGCGATGCCGTCCGGATGGACCTGCTGAAGTCGTCACCGAAAACGGGACGCGACCTGGAATGCCCGCACGGTGTGCAGTTCTACGACGTCGTCGAAGGCGACGCCCACAGCCCTCGCGCGGCCTGGTCCTATGAGGCACCGCGTGAAAAGATGAAGCCGGTCGATCGCTGGATCGGCTTCTGGGAAGACGTCAGCGTCGGTTGACGCCCCAAAAGAAAACGGCCGGCGAATGCCGGCCGTTTCAATTTCGGTGTGATCGCCTTTAGCGCGCCGGCGAGATGGCCGTGATCGTGAGCGGCGTCGTCATGCCGATCACCACATCGCCGACCTTGATCTTCTTCAGCATGTCCTGCTTGGCAATCGAATTGGCGGCATAGGTGCGGACCGCGCCGCCGCGGCCGTCGATCACCGAGACGGTGTTCTTGGCCAGGTCGACGCCGACGACCGTGAGCGTGAAGCGTCCGGCCTCGACGTCGGTCTGGTTCGTGGCACCCATCTGATCCTTGCGGGCGAGCTGCGCGCCCGGGCCCTTCTGGCGCAGGTTCAGCATCGTCACCACCTCGGTGTAGGTGACGTTGGCCATCGAGCCGTCGTCGATCGCGGCCAGGTTACGGACGCTGTCGGCAACCGGAAGGATCACGAGCTGACCCGTCGGCGAGGTGAAGGCGACCGTGCGGCTGTCCGGATCGGCCGTCTCGATCTTGACCCGCTGCGTGACCACGTCGTTGAAGGCCACGCCCTCGCGCGGCACCGCCGTCACCTGGGCCGACGCCTGCCGCTCCGGCAGGCTCACGCCGATCGCCAGGACCGCCGCGAACAGGGAAACGCCAGCGGTCGTCTTCATCGAACGGATCGTCATTGCCGTGTACCTCGCAAAACCCCTAACGCGCCGGACAATAGCGATCCGAACCGGCGAAGCAACCACCAAGGGCGTGAGGCCCTCAGGCAAAATGCTTCAGCACGGCGTTCGCGACGGCGTCGGGCTGGTCGAGATAGGCCAG